>SLGA01000337.1 GCA_007123985.1 Balneolaceae bacterium
ATTCTAATATTGTGATTCTTTAATGAATAAAAAAATTGCCATTAGAATGATTTAATAGACATCGGAAAGTCTTATAAATACCGTAATTTTGTTCTACAGACGGAACAATACAAAAACGTTAAGGTCTAAGAGCCAGACAAATAACGTTTAGAATACAAAGTTGAATGGAGACCCTTAAATTGAAAAAGAACCAAAGCATTTTTGAGCCGATGACTGAGGAAGAGTCTTTCCTTTTTGTAGAATTGCTGGAGTCCAATCAGTTCTTGTATGATGTGTGGGAACTGACCAGAGACATAGATTACGTAACTGAGTACGATCAGCTTATTTTTCGATGTGATCCGCGCATTCAATCTGTGGTTGTTTGAATAATTTCGAATAACCATTTTATAGTTACTGCATAGTTCGTTGCTCAGCATTTCAAATATAGTAGAAGCGTCTTTTCTCCGGCTTAGGTATCCCTTCTCATGCCAGATCTTTTCTGTGTAAATATGCTCCTGCAATTAAAAAAAATGATGATGGCTTTGTACAATTTGAAAATTGTACAAAACATGCTCCATCAATGTAATGTATAGAGATGGCGGCACCCAAACTACATAACCGGCATCACCGATAACACGCGTATTTTCTATTCTGCAGAAAGCTGTAAGAACTCTCTGTTTCTTTAAATAAATTAGCAGCAGGATTCCCGTCAATGAAATACTATATTCCGTTCAGCCTGTATTCATTGTATTTGGGGGCACAGGTTAATAGGGACTAAAATAAAAACGCTCAAAAAAAGTAAGATTCAGATGAAAAAGGTTGTTGTGTTGGGTGGAGGTGTAGCCGGAATGAGCGCTGCACATGAGTTAGCAGAAAGGGGATTTGCAGTAGAAGTTTTTGAGCATAAAGAGAGCTATTGCGGTGGTAAAGCACGCAGCGTGAATGTACCCGACACAGGAAGTGATGGGAGGAAGCCTCTACCGGGGGAGCATGGCTTTCGTTTTTTTCCCGGTTTTTACAAACACGTGACGGATACAATGAAAAGAATACCTGTATCCGGTAACAAAACAGCCTTTGATAATCTTGTACCCACAGAAACCATCACACTTGGCAGGTACGATAAAAAGCCATTCAAGACCCTTGCTCATTTTCCCAAAAATATTGCCGAAGCAGAATTCCTGGTTAAAAACCTGTTTGGTTCAGACCTTGGCTTGTCGCGCGAGGAAGAAATATTTTTTGGCCGTCGGGTATGGCAGCTGATGACAAGCTGCAAAGAGCGAAGAATTAACGAATACGAAGGCCTTGGCTGGTGGGAATATTTACAGGCAGATCGCTTCAGCAAAGCTTATCAAACCTTACTTGTTGAGGGGCTGACCCGCACACTTGTGGCAGCCAAAGCAAAAACAGCAAGTACAAAAACCGGTGGGGATATTTTTCTTCAGCTAATCTACAACACAATGAACCCCTTTGTAGATGTTGACAGGGTATTGAATGCACCAACAAACGATGCATGGCTAACACCGTGGTACAGCTATCTCACCGAAAAGCTCGGGGTTAAGTATCAATTCAGTTCTACGGTAAAAGAGATAAAAATCGAAAATCGCGAAATTAGCAGCGTGGTTGTCCAATCGGGAGAAACGTTCACTGAAGTAAAAGGTGATTATTACATCTTTGCTGTACCGGTTGAAAGAATGGCTCCGCTTTTAAGCGATGAAGTTCTCAGTGTTGACGGAACTCTCGAAACTATCAAACAGCTCGCTCCATCTGTAAGCTGGATGAACGGTCTGCAGATATATTTGAATGAGGATGTAAAAATAAGCAGGGGTCATGTGATTTGTTCTGATTCAGAATGGGCGGTAACCTGCATTTCCCAGCCGCAATTCTGGCCTGATGTTGATTTAAAAACATATGGTGACGGTACAGTAAAAGGAATTATTTCCGTTGATATTTCGGATTGGTTCACAAAGGGCAGCAATGGAAAAACCGCCAGCGATTGTACAAAGCAGGAGATATTCGATGAAGTTTGGATTCAGCTCAAAAAGAGCCTGAATACGGATGCAAAAGTACCGCTGAAAGATGAAATGGTCGTGGATTGGTTTCTTGATAGCGATATTGAGATATCAGAGAAACCATTCCCTGAACCGGTAACACCCGGCCACTCAAGCTACTCATTCAACAGAGAGCCATTGCTTGTGAACCGGGTAAATACATGGTCTCTGCGTCCTGAACCATACACTAATATTGCGAACCTATTTCTTGCATCAGACTATGTTAAAACCAATACAGATCTTGCTACAATGGAGGGAGCGAACGAAGCTGCCCGAAAATCCGTGAATGCGATTCTTCAGGCAACGGGTTCAAATAAAAAGCTTTGTAAGATCTGGGATCTGCATGAACCGCTTATTCTCGCTCCGTTTCGATGGGCTGATAAAAAACGTTACGACAAAGGTTTACCCTGGACTCATAAACAGAGTGCATTAACAAAAGTTTTTCTTTTTATAGCACATCTGTTTGCAAAAATTGCAAGGATTTTTACCGAAAAAAAATAGATCAAAATAGCTGATTTACTGACACTTAGCTTCAGAAATGAATAAATTAAAACAGGAAACAGAATTGTTTAAGGGGAATACTCCCGAGGCGAAATTCATTTTCGGCACCATCATCATGACACTCGCCATTGCGGCAATAAGCAGCTATACTGATGCGGGATGGTTTTCGGCATTTTCCCTTGCTACGGGCATGTATAGTATTATTGCCGCATTTGCATTCTGGAAAAAGGACACCTTCCTGTACCGATTGTTACTTTTTGGGTTGGTAGCGGGTATAGTTGAACTTCTGGCCGATTGTTGGCTGGTCCAGTCAACAGGAACACTTATTTATCCGCAGAATGAACCGATGATTGCCTGCTCACCACTCTACATGCCGTTTGCCTGGGCTGTGGTACTTATTCAGGTTGGGTATCTGGGCTGGCTAATATCCGGGCATAAACCGTTGTGGTTCAGTGTACTTGCCACGATGATTCTGGGGCTCCTGTTTATACCGCTTTTTGAACACTGGGCATTTGGGGCCGGCTGGTGGTACTATCAAAATACACCGATGATTTTTAATACACCCTACTACATTATTATCGCGGAGGGATTAATCTGCATGGTATTGCCTCTGTTTTTTAAACTTCAGTCTCATAAAAAATACCTGCTCGCTGCCCTGTTTGGTGTTATACAAGGCTTATGGATCTGGCTTGCGTACTACATCTCATTTAATATCATCGGGTAGGAATTATTCATGTTTACAAAAGCAATTGATTTCTTTATACCTCTACAAAATCAAGACGATCAGGAGTCATTCAGAAAATCGAGGCTTGCAGTTGGCACATTTATCATTGTGGGATTATTCACATTCAGCTATGCGGTAATCAGTCTGATTATAGGGTTCGACGGAGGCTTCTATTCACAGGCGTTGCAGGCGCTTATTTCGGCTGTCTGTCTATTTATGTTTAGAAGGGGTGTGAATGAAAATCGAGTGGCATTTATCTTTTTTACTTCAGCCATTCTTACCATTTCTGCAGCTGTTTACTACACAGGTGGGTTTAATTCATTCATAATTCCCTGGCTTGCCACTACTCCCATTGTGGCACTGCTGGTTTCCGGAAAAAAAATGGGCATTTACACACTGTTCGCACAGCTTACAATGCTCTCACTATTTTATGTTCTTACCGTTATAGGGGTCTCCCCGCCAGAGAGTGCACTAGCGGAACCACCGCTTGGCTTTATGCTCTCTACTTATTGGGGGCTTATTCTGATATTCTATTTGATAGCAGTAGTTTTTGAACTTGGCAGAATGAATGCAATGGCATTATTAAGCCGGAAAAATCATGAACTGCAAAAGGTGATCACAAAGCTGCACAGCACTCAGGATCAGCTTGTGCAGCAGGAAAAACTGGCAAGTCTGGGCCAGTTGACAGCCGGAATAGCCCACGAAATCAAGAATCCGCTGAATTTTGTAAACAATTTCTCGGATTTGTCATCAGAACTGATACAAGAGGCGCGTGAGGAAATCAAATCTGCAGGAGAAAATCGTGGAACCATTGCTGAAAACAGTGAAGCGCATTTGATGAATGTTCTCGACATTCTTGATGATATTGATAAGAACCTGAAAAAAATCTATGAGCACGGAAGCAGGGCAGATGGCATCGTAAAATCGATGCTGTTACACAGCAGGGGAGGTTCAGGAAAAAAAGAACCGGCCGATTTAAATAAAATTATCCATGAATACGTGAATTTAGCTTTTCATGGTATGCGTGCCGGTAAAGCTCCCATCAACGTAGATATACAACTCGATCTGGATCAATCAATTGGTGTGATACCCCTGGTTACGGAAGATTTTTCGCGCGTTATTTTAAACTTGTGTAACAATGCATTTGATGCAATGAGGGAAAAATTAAATTTCAATGACCAGGTATCAAAATCCAAAGGGTATAATCCGGCATTATCCGTTCAAACCAAGTCAAAAAACGGTGAAATAGTTATCGTCATAGAAGATAACGGCCCGGGTATTCCGAAAGATATTCAGGATAAAATCCTTCAGCCATTTTTTACCACAAAAAAGGGGACGGATGGAACGGGTTTAGGACTGTCGATAACACATGATATTGTGAAAGCACATGGTGGTGAACTTCGGTTAAACAGCTCGGAAAAGGGTACAGTTTTTACGATCACATTATTTGAGATCACCTGATAGTTGAAGGAAAGACTGTTTGAGGCAGTAAATACTGTTATATTTGCAAATCTTCCATACTGTGGCAGATAGCAGCCAAAGCACTTATTTTCTAAAAGCACGATGCCAGATTAATGTTCACAAAGCTGATCGACTATTTTATACCATCTGAGTATCGCTCTGATAATGAAGAGCTTAGAAAAGCACGGCTTGCTGTTGGTGTTTACCTGGTTGTAACACTGTTTACTCTTAGCTATTCGGTAATCAGTTTTATTATCAATTTTACCGGTGGATTATTATCTCAGGTACCATTGATGATTATCTCTCTTATCTGTCTCAGCATGTTTCGGCATGGAATGTCGCAGTTAAAAATCGCATTTATCTTCTTCACTTCAGCGATTATTCTTATAAGTACTGTCATTTACTTTACCGATGGGTTCAACTCATTTATTCTTCCCTGGCTGGCAACCACTCCAATTGTGGCATTGCTCGTATCGGGTAAAATAATGGGTTTATATACACTTTTTGGGCAGTTAACGATGCTGGTGATGTTCTACATTTTTGAGCTGATTGGCATATCCCCGCCCGAAGGCTCTCTGGATAATCCGCCACTATCGTTTGTGCTGTCAACATTTATCGGGTTAATACTAATTTTTTATGTGATAGCTATTGTCTTTGAAAGCGGAAGAATTAATGCTATGCGATTGCTCACGAACAAGAACAATGAACTTCTTGAGCAGAAAAAAATTACAGAAGCTCAGGCTGAAAAACTCAAACAGCTTGATGCAGAGAAAAGCCGGTTTTTCGCAAATATTAGTCATGAGTTCAGAACACCGCTCACGCTTACCATTGCACCACTTGAAAACCTGAGTAAACCAAAATACGGCACCCTTACAACCGAAGGAAAAGCCCAGGTAGAGCTTGCATCAAAAAATGCAAAACGGCTGATGAGACTGGTAACTCAGTTGATGGATCTTGCCCGTTTCGAAGCCAACCTGTTTAAATTAAAAACAGAAACGGCTTCACTGAATCAATTTTTGCATCATGTATCCTCGCGATTTGTGGGAGCGGCAGAGCGATATAGCATCAACTTTATTGAAAACATACCTGATGATGCCATCATCGCAAACTTCGATCCCGAGCAATTTGAAAAAGTAGTTTCTAACCTGCTTTCTAATGCATTTAAATACACGCCGGAGGGTGGTAAGGTTTCCGTAACACTGGAAAAAAAGGATGAAGAAGCCGTTATCCGCATCGCAGATACCGGAAAAGGGATAGATTCCGAGCATCTTCCAAGGCTGTTCGACCGTTTTTACCAGGCGGAAAAATCAGAAATGCAGCCCGGTACAGGAATAGGGCTTGCGCTTGTAAAGGAGATAACCGAACAGCATGGTGGTCGAATTGATGTTGAAAGCAGGTCAGGCGAGGGTACAATATTCAGTATAGCATTGCCTATAGGCCAGGTAGATAAATCAGCAGCTGTTGAACTGAAGTTTTCGGAGGAAACAGGTATCGATGAAGAGGTAATTCTACCCGAAAGAATCTTCTCGGTTGAGGATGAATCGGATGAAACCAGTGACGAGGACGATCTGAAAACGATCCTGGTTGTGGACGACAATAAAGATATTCGAACCTATCTCATAAACCAGTTATCTGATGAATACAGGGTTCTCACAGCCCGATCAGGAAACAGAGCCCTGAAAAAAGTTCTGCAATATTTACCGGATCTCATTATATCTGATGTGATGATGCCAGACGGGGATGGGTTTTCATTACTGAAAAATCTGCGAATGAATCCCGAAACCAATTTTCTGCCGGTTATACTGCTTACAGCACGTGCTGAGGCAGAAGATAAACTCGAAGGGCTGGGCATCGGGGCAGACGATTATCTTACAAAACCTTTCAGTATGGAAGAGGTATCTCTGAGGGTTCATAATCTAATTGAGCGGCAAATGCGCCTTCAAAAGCACTTTGCGAACCAAGGTGGAGATGAATTTTCATCTGAAATTACTCTTAGCCCCGATTCGGTAGAAGCCGTTTCTTCAGACGATATATATCTTGAAAAGGTCAGGCAGATCATTCAGCAGCATATGCATAATGAAGATTTCTCCGTTGAAGAACTTGCCGAAAAAATGCATCAAAGCAGAACACAGCTATTCAGAAAACTACGGGAACTTGTTGATGAAACTCCCAGTGCTCTGATTCGGCGCATGCGCGTAGAGCGTGGGCTTAATCTCCTCGAACAGAAAGCAGGTAGTGTGAGTGAAATTGCTTACTCTACCGGGTTTAAAAGTGTAGCTCAGTTTT
This sequence comes from Balneolaceae bacterium, assembly GCA_007123985.1. GTDB lineage: Bacteria > Bacteroidota > Rhodothermia > Balneolales > Balneolaceae > Rhodohalobacter. The sequence continues at coordinate 7,000 of SLGA01000337.1, forward strand.
CTAAATCGTTCAGCAGACAGTTTGGCAAACCTCCAACACAGTTTGTGGCTTCTTAGTGCTTTCGGAAAAGCTGCAATAACTTACATCCCTTTATTAAAATTTTGATGCTTCCATAGAGGAGATTCTGTATAAAATAAATAAATTGTTTTGATATAAAAGTGGAATATTCTATCGTAATTAAGTATATAAATAAAGTTGTATAGGCTGTTTTAGTTGGTGCATTTTTCGGCTTTTTGAGAGAAAAACCCTTTGTATTCTCAAATAAAAAACATTGACTCTTTGATATCCAATAATCCAGACAGTAAACTTTCTGCAGAACAAGTAAAACAGCTTGCAGAAGAGAACAGCCGCCTTAGAAGGGCGGTTGAAGAGCTGGCAATTTTGAACGATCTGGCTCTTGCAATAGGCGGGAGCCTGGATAGTGAAAAAATTATGCGCTCAATCATCGGGAAATCTATACGGGCTTTGAGCGCCGAGCAGGGAGATATTACCCTGATAGATGAAAATAAGGCCAATCCTACCCAAACACTGGTCAGAAGCATGATCAGTACCAGTGAGCACTCTCCGCTTCATCTGAATCAAAATCTGCTTGGGTGGATGCAGATCAATAAAAAACCACTCATGATAAATGAACCCGGCAGCGATCCGAGGTTCAAAAATGTAAAGTGGGACAGCACCATAAAGTCAGTTCTGAGTGCCCCCTTGATGGCGCGATCAAAACTAATTGGAATCCTGACAATTTATAACAAACGCACTGATACAGCTATGGGGTTCTCCGAGTCCGATCAGCGTTTACTTTCGATTATTGCGGCGCAATCTGCCCAGGTGGTGGAAAATGCAAGATTGTACGAGGAGGAAGAGGCTTATCGGTTTATGCGCAGAGAACTTGAACTGGCATCTTCCATTCAGAAAAAAATGCTTCCGTCTGAACCGCCTCAGATTGAGAGTTACTCCGTATCAGGAAAGAACATCACTGCTCAGGAAGTAGGCGGCGACTATTTCGATTATATAAAACTGGACGACCACAGATGGGCTTTTTGTCTGGGCGATATTAGCGGAAAGGGGCTTCCGGCATCCCTGCTAATGACGAACCTTCAGGCAATATTACGCGGGCAAACGTATCATCTGGTCAATCCGGCCGAAATTTTGAAAAACGCAAACACCCAGCTCTATCAAAGTACAAGCGCAGAAAAATTTGCCACGCTTTTCATCGCTATACTGGATACACAAACCAATATAATTCGTTACTCCAGTGCGGGGCACGATTACCCGTATTTAATGCGCAAAGATGGAACATTTGAGAGATTGCAAATTGGTGGTTTACCCCTTGGTATGATGGATGGTCTGGACTACGAGGAAGATTCGTTTATGCTTGATGAAGGTGAATTATTGTTTGTGTTCTCGGACGGTGTAACCGATGTAACCAATAGTAACGAAGAGATGTTTGGTGAACAGCGACTCACGGAAATGTTGAAAAATTCACTTCAGAGCAAAGAAACATCAGATGTTCTTATTGAAACCGTTGTTGGCAGCTGCTTAAAGCACTGTGGCAGTGCGAACCTTTTTGATGATCTTACAGCATTAGCTGTAAAGAGAGTATAAAACGAAACCGGAGGGCAGGTTATGTATCTGAGAATGGTAGAGGCAACCGTAAAAAAGAAGGGTGAATACTTGCTGGGAGAAATTTATGCCGAAAAGATTTTAACAGCCCTTGAAAAAGTACCGGGTTGTATCTTTGCAGGATTATTGCACAGCAGAGATCATGAATTTAAGTACATTTCACTTACACTTTGGCAATCAGAAAAAGATGCAGAAATCTATGAAGCATCAGGCAATTACCGGAAAAATCTTGAATCCGTTCAGCATCTTCTCGAAGAGAAAAGTGAATGGAAAATTCAGCTTTCTGACGAGAATATGGTTGAATATAAAGAAGTTCCTGTTGAGCCAAGCGTAAAGCTATATCCAGCGGCCGAAAATCAGGAGCCGCTGCCGGATGAAATATCAAATCAGAGCGGTATTCTAAGGATCTTGTCCCTGAAGATTAAAGAGGGATTAAAAGAAGAGTTCAATGAAATTTACAACAAAGAGATACTGCCGGAACTAAAGAAAATTCAAGGGTGCCGGTATGCGTTTCTGCTGGATAACTCTGAGAACAATGGCGAAATGATCTCTCTATCGATCTGGAATACCTTAGAAACAGTAGAAAAGTACGAGAGGCATGGAATGTTTAAAAAATTCCTTGAACAAGTAAACCACACACTGGGTGGTCTCTATCAATGGAAAATGGTACTTGAAGCCCGCTCTAAAAGTAAAAGTGCAGTCACAAGCCAGGATATCGGGATAAGTAAATTTGAGCTGATAACCGGAAAGAAATTTATCTGAAGTACTACCCTTAGTAGCCTCATTGCAAACAATTAATCAGATGTTAAACAGAACCATCTCTCATTATCAGATTATCGAAAAGCTGGGCGAAGGCGGAATGGGAGTGGTTTATAAAGCGCGGGATAAAAAGCTAAATCGCGATGTTTCGATAAAATTTGTACCTGAGTACGCCCCGGTAAATGAAGAGAGCCGTGCCCGTTTTTTACAGGAAGCCCGCTCCATAGCACAACTGAATCATGCCAATATATGCCAGGTATACGGAATTGAGGAGGACGAGACCGGCAGGCAGTTTATTGTGATGGAATATATCGATGGAGCCAATCTGCATGAATCATTCATTAAAAAAATCGGCAACCGCAATGCCGGGATTACAGCTGGTTCATCCTCCGGGGCAGATAGCGATCAACCGGAAAAAAGCCACTTCGAAAAAGTGCTGTACTACGCTATACAGATTGCAAAAGGCCTGGAAGCTGCTCATAAAAAAGGGATCACCCACAGGGACGTGAAGCCGGCCAATATTATGGTTAGCAGCGATGATGAAATAAAACTGCTTGATTTCGGCCTCGCAAAAATTGCGAATAGCGCCCAGATCACAAAAGAGGGATCAACCCTGGGTACAACGGCATACATGTCGCCCGAGCAGATAAGAGGTGAAGAAGCAGATACGCGGTGCGATATTTGGTCGTTCGGAGTGGTACTCTATGAAATGATTTCAGGAAAGCTGCCATTTGGTGGTGATTATGATCACTCGATTATCTACTCCGTAATGAACTCGGATCCGCCACCGCTTATAAGTGCAGACGGGTCGGAAGTGGATACAGATATGGATAGAATTGTGAACCGCTGCCTGCTGAAAAGTGCAGATGAACGCTATCAAACCATGACGCAGGTTTTAGGTGATTTGCAGACAGTAGGTAAAGGAGGGATATCCGGTAAGGATGCTGCTGCCACAACATCGGCAGTGCCTGAAAGCAGCGGGAGAAAAAGAGGAGTTAGTATCGGGGTGGCCGGAGTATTAATAGCGTTACTACTGCTTTTTATGATTAGGCCGGGTTCAGACCAGTCATGGTTTTCTCCATCCGATACGGTGCATCTTGCGGTGCTTCCATTCACGAACATTGGATCAGATCCGGGGCGGCAGGTTTTTGCAGACGGCCTTGTTGAAACACTTACAAGCCAGTTATCGCAAATGGAGCAGTTTCAGCGAAATTTATGGGTGGTGCCTGCCGGAGAGATCCGCAGCTATAACATTGCCAGTGCCGGGCAGGCATACCAGTTGTTTAAAGTAAACTACGCTATTACAGGCAGTATTCAACCCATTGCAAACCGGCTCAGGTTAACTCTCAGCCTTATCGATTCAAGAAATTTGCGGCAGCTAAATTCCGTGGTTATAGATGTGGATGAAAACAATCTGCTTGATTTGCACGAAAAATCGGTAGAGAATTTATTGAGAATGCTCAACCTGGAGCTGAACCCCGAATCGATAAGTATCATTAGTGAAGGGAAAACTTCGGTACCCGAGGCGTTTGAGCTATATATAAAAGGCCTTGGGTATTTACAGCGTTATGAAAGAAGAGAAGATCTTGATGAGGCCATATACGCATTTGAAGAAGCTATTAAACTTGATGCGAGTTTTGCGCTGGCACATGCTGCAATTGGGCAGGCCTATTGGAGAAAATATGATAATACGATGGATCGAATCTGGGCAGAACGTGCTTCCGAAAGAGCAAACGAAGCTTACAGGCTGAATGATCGATTGCTGCAGGCACATATTACCTTAGGCATCATAAAAAACGGCACCGGCAGATATTCTGAAGCGATAAATCATTTTAGAGATGCGCTCTCTGCCGACCCGACAAATGCAGAAGCGTATCAGGGTCTGGCGCAGGCTTTTGAGTATTCTGGAGATCTCGATGAAGCAGAAACTACGTACAGGCGTGCAATTCAGCTTAAACCTGATAACTGGAGTGGATATAACGCATTGGGAACATTCTATTTTCGCAATTCAAGGTATGAAGATGCCAAAGAGCAGTTCAGGCAGGTAATTGAGCTTACACCTGATAACTATCGCGGGTATTTGAACCTGGGCAGTATGTATTACTTTACCGGCATGCTTAGCGAAGCGAGGGAAATGTATGAAAAGTCGCTTGAATTCGAGGAGACTTTTAGTGCAGCATCCAATCTCGGCACACTCTACTTTGCGGAAGGACTGTTTGCCGAGGCAGCCAGAGCGTACGAAACAGCCCTCGAACTAAACGACAGCCACTACTACCTGTGGGGGAATCTCGCTACGGCTTATTATTACGCACCCGGCCAGCGCGATAAAGCAGAGGCCGCTTATCTGCGGGCTATTAACGCCGCACACGAAACGTTAAAAGTAAACGAAAACGATGCCGATGCGATCATCAGCCTTGCCGGCTTCAATGCCCGGGTGGGAAATGATGAGGCAGCGAGATCATACATAAATCGGGCACTGGTGTTGGCGCCCGAAAATTCAGCAGTAATGTACCTTGCCGCAGCTGCGTATGAGTATCTGGGCGAAAGGGAAGAAGCACTAAGATATATTGAAGACGCCATACAAAGCGGTTATTCAATATCAGAAATAAGAGGGCAGCCGGAATTGCAGGATCTCATTGCAGACCCCAGATTTCGCGAGCTGCAGCAATAGAAATGCTAAAGAAGCATAACCAACCAACAATAACTACGGAAAGTAATAACTATGAAAACAATACTTATACATACTGTAATCATGCTTTTTGTGATGATACTGTTATCCGGAAATTCAGCTGTATTAGTTGATGAGCAGAATACAACGGATCAACCGTCATCGGCACTGCATGAACTCACAATAAAGCAGATAGATGGAGAGTGGAGGGTGGTTCGCAATGATGACGAATCGACGGGGACTATCTTTGTCAGGCCGGGGGATCGGGTCAGGTGGACCGCAGAAGGATCAGATCTCTCTTTTCAGTTTGATGATGAGGCACTTTTTGGTGACGGAAGCCGAACAATTCGGGATGGAAACAGGCTAAACCTCGTGGTTGGAAGAAGTGCCCGCGTGGGTACCTACACCTATGCTGTTTTTGTTCACAGCGACTTTGTTTATGCAAGGGGCGACTCACCTCCGCGAATTTTTGTTGTGGGGTAGTAAAAAATCCAATCGTATGTTTCCGCTCACGATTTTTGAACAGGCTGGTAGGTGTTCAGAAAGGGTATATTAGGGACGAACTGCATTAAGTTCGTCCTTTTTTAGTGCCCTTTACTTGTGTAAAAACAGATTTTTAAATATCAATTGATTGAAAAATATTAGAATAATTTCATACTTTCCGATTCTGAATTTTAATGCATTTTCTGAAATCTTTACAATCAACCTGTTAGTTATCTGTTAGAATGAGCCGCAACGTACTCTCACTTCTCCTTATGTTTTTCTGGGTACCTTGTGCCACTCTTTATGCGCAATTCCATCCGGAAGCCGGCAGGTTTTTTCATCAATCTTTTTCTGCCTCAGATTATAATGGTCACAATCAAAACTGGGCGTTACTTGAAGATGAAAACGGCCTTATCTATATCGGTAACGGCAATGGCCTCATTGAGTACGATGGTGTTGCATGGAATATGATCGAAGTAGCAGGAGGGCAGGTAGCACTTTCACTTGCACTGGGTGCTGATAACCGAATATTTGTTGGATCTGTAAACGACTTTGGCGAAATAAAAGCAGATTCTCTCGGGTGGTCTCGATATAGATCATTAATTGACCAGGTGCCCGAAGAAATAAGAGATTTTGAAGATGTATGGGAGACGGTTTCAACATCGGATGGGGTATTTTTCCGGACGAGGGTAGCAATTTTCCATCTGGACAAAAACGACTCGCTGCACACCATCAAACCTGAAGAGAGATTTGAGAGAATTCATACTGTAAACGATGATGTGTACTCCGTTGACCTGGAAATAGGCTTAAAACGATATAACGGTACTGAATTTGAGTTTGTGCCTGGCGGTGAACTTTTTGCAAACAGGGCAATTTGGTACATGAACCCTCAGCCCGATGGTTCAACATTTGTAGTAACAAGAGATGGCACGTTTCTTTATGATGGGACTGTCTTTGAGCCGTTTGAAACTGAAATTACACCACTGCTTGGAGAGATGAACGTATATCAGGCTGCGGAGGTAAATGGAATTGGTTATGCATTCGCCACGATTAGAAACGGTGTTTACATTACGGACTATTCCGGAAATATTCTGAGAACGTTCACTGATGAAGGAAAACTCCCCACAAATCAAAGTACCAATGTACTAACCGACCGTTTTAACAACTTATGGGTAACCACCACGAATGGCCTTTCAAGGATAGAAATTGCGAGTCCTGTAACCTATTTTGACCGCTCCGTGGGAATTTCATCTGCTGTGGAAGGAATTGCCCGGCACAACGGCACACTGTTTACAGCCTCTTCTTCTGTTGTGAACTATCTCATACCGGGTGAAAAAGGTGAACCCGCGAGGCTTGGAGCCATTCCAATAATGACAAACAACAACAGGCGTTTTCTTTCTACAGAACAGGGATTATTACTCTCCTCAAGTTCCGGTTTGGTAACTGTTGATAGAAGTGAAACCAATCTCGTTATACCCGATCTTGAAGCAGCAACAATCAGCAGATCTGAATATGACCCCGATCTGATTTTGATCGGGCATCTGGATGGAGTTGTAGTTTCAACCTACAGGGATGGAGAATGGATACGGTTGATGGATCTGGAAGGTGTTACAGAGCAGGCATTTAGCGTGGTACAGGATAAGGATGGAATCATCTGGATTGGTACCGATTTTCAGGGGTTGCTTCGCGTTGATTTATCCGGTGAGCAGCCGGAAATTCTTAGGTTCGACAGTCAGCACCATTTTAACAGTTCATCAGTTACTGTAAGTTTTGCTGATGGTACCGCACAAATACTTACCGGTTCCGGAATCTACAGGCCAAGTGAGCCATGGTCACCAGAAAATCCATTCTCTCCCGACCTTAACAGTTCAGAATCAGAAAACCTGAAAAGTTTCAGCCGCCTGATGGAAGGAGCAGATGGCCGGTATTGGGTTTCAAGCAACCGGGGAACGGGATACATCACATCTCTTGAAAATCAGCCTGATTCTGTATATACCGCAGCCCTCGGGCGGATATCAGGTGGTGGTACACAATTCATTTATCCGGAGGAAGATGGCGTTGTTTGGATCGGAAATTCAAACGGGCTCGTACGGTTCGACAGTAATTCAAATTACCCCGGTGACATTGAATTTTCAGCATTTATCCGGGAAGTTTCCAACAATGATGCACCCGTTTTTGGAGGTAACAGAGGTGAGTTTTTTGCTTCATCCCCGCTCAGTTACCAGAATAACGCCCTCAGGTTCAGGTATGGTTCTAACTTTTATGATGATGTGGCAAGTACACGCTACCAGGTGAAACTTGAAGGATTTGACAGCAGCTGGTCGGGTTGGACGGAGGAGACATTCAGGGACTATACCAACCTGCCGCATGGCGATTTTGTGATGCAGGTGAGAGCAATGAATACCTACGGAACCGTTAGCAACATCGGTGAATATGCATTTACCATTTTGCCGCCATGGTGGCATACATGGTGGGCCTATTCACTATACATTATGATTATTGCCGGCTTTCTGTACGGAGTGGATCGATACCGGCTGAGGAATCTGAGAAAACGTGAGGCCTACCTTGAGGATGTGGTGAATAAACGAACAGAAGAGCTGCAGGAAGAGAAGAAAATCACCGAAGCACAAGCTGAAAAATTAAAACAACTTGATGCAGAAAAGAGTCGCTTTTTTGCCAACATCAGTCATGAATTTCGCACACCATTAACTCTTACTATAGCCCCGCTCGAGAATCTGAATAAAGAAAAATACGGAGTGCTTACAGAAGCCGGCAAGGCCCAGGTGGATATGGCTACGCGCAACGCAAAACGCCTGATGAGGCTGGTAACACAACTCATGGACCTTGCCCGTTTCGAAGCGAACCTCTTCAAGCTTAAGCCCGATACCGCGGAGCTCAATCAATACCTCAGATACCTAACGTCGAGATTTGTGGGGGCAGCAGAACGGTACAATATCGTATTTGAAATCAACATACCTGATGAAAAGATTGTTGCCTCGTTCGATCCCGAGCAGTTTGAAAAAGTAATTTCCAATTTATTGTCGAATGCGTTTAAATTTACGCCTGAAGGCGGTTCAGTTTTTTTCAAACTGGAGAGTGCAGATGAATCTGCAGTAATTACAGTAAAGGATACCGGGCAGGGAATCTCACCCGAACATCTTCCCAGGCTTTTCGATCGGTTTTACCAGGCAGAAAAATCTGAAATGCAACCCGGTACCGGTATTGGCCTGGCGCTTGTAAAAGAGATCACAGAGCAGCATGGCGGCACAATACACGTTGAAAGCGAACCGAGTGACGGAGCTTCATTCACCATTCGGATTCCGCTGGTAAATGTGAAGGAAGATGAACTAACGGATCTGAAACCGGCCGTTAGCGACTCAGGACTGGAAGAATTCTTACTGCCTGATAAAGTTACAGCTATTGAGGATGATGGTGCCATTCGTGATGAAGACGACGACCGAAAAACACTTTTGGTAGTGGATGATAATATTGATATCAGAACGTATCTGCGCGAACACTTTTCAGAGGAGTACAGGGTTCTTGAGGCAGCATCGGGTAATAAGGCTCTTCAAAAGATTAAAAAATTCCCACCAGATGTAATCATCTCTGACATAATGATGCCTGATGGCGATGGTTTTTCACTACTGAAAAATTTGAGAAGCGATCCGGAGACAGATTTTCTGCCGATTATTCTTCTAACCGCAAGGGCAGAGGCTGAGGATAAACTGGAAGGCCTCGGTATTGGTGCAGACGATTACCTCACAAAACCATTCAGTATGGAAGAGGTATCAATACGTGTTCATAATTTGATTGAGAGACAAAAGCGCCTTCAGAAATATTATGAGCGGCAGGGCGGGCACGTTACCGATCAGAAGAAATCCTTACATCCTGACGAAGTTGAAATGGAGTCTGCCGATGAACAGTATCTTGAACAGGTACGGCAAATTATCCAGCAGAACATGCAGAACGAAAATTTTTCGGTAGAAGATCTTGCTGAAAAAATGTTCCAGAGCAGAACGCACCTTTTCAGACGTCTTAAAGAGCTTACGGGAGAAACGCCAAGTGCCCTCATTAAGCGAATGCGCCTTGAGCGCGGAGCTGATTTGCTGAAGCAGAATATGGGTACAGTAAGTGAAGTTGCTTATTCAACCGGCTTTAAAAGTGTGGCCCAGTTTTCAAAATCATTTCGCGATCAATTCAGCAAAACACCAACCGAATTTCTTTCTGCAGCATAAACATTCTTCAGCATTTCTACGTTTTTTTCAGAAGAATTTTGCCCCGGTTCAATCATTAAATTTCACTGTAAAATTGAAATACTTTGTGGCAAATAAAATTTCAGTTTCTTCTGTGTTGCATGGCTAAAATCCTCTATTAGGCCATTTAAAGGCAGAAAATTGCCAAAATGTAACATATGAACAACAGAATGTAACGTAAGCATAAAGCATTTTTCCGGATTCGCAGTAGATTGTTCACAGAAACAAACGAACAATAATCCACGGAGGATGCAATCATGAAAACAGTAAAGACAGGCAGAGCAGTTTTGTTATTGATGCTTTCAGTTTTTGTGATAAGTGCGTTGATACTTTCAACAGAAAGAGCTGCCACTCCGGCATCTATGAATATACTTGCAGAGATTGAAGTAACAGAGTTGGAAACGGTGACTCAATTCGAGCTTGAAGAGCAAAAGCAGCAAGTTGACGAGAAAAGCGGAAAAACCGGTAAGCTGACACAATGGGGTTCTCAGGGATTTTGGAGAGGCGGAGTACCGGAAAAAAAAATGAAACGGATAATCGCCGGAATTTGAAAGGCGGTTACAATTATTGATCCACTGCATACAGTTCAAGCCTCTGTATCCGGTGTGAAGTTTACATAATGAGCATAATGAGTAAAAGTAAGCGTAGAGTCGAGTTTCAAGAGAGAAACTTAGTCATGTTACAAAACACACACAATTAATCGTAGAGAGCTTTCTATCCTAAGCACTAACTTGATGGCTGAGAGTCCGTCGGGTTAGTGCTATTTTTTTGGCTGATAGTCAGCCAATCAAAACACTGCAGCAGGTAAGTCCCGCTTCAGCTTTTGCCATTTCTGATTGATCGATATCGAGTACAGAGTAACCGCGTGCGTTTAGCCAATCAATGGTGTGCGGGAAAGCGGATGAACAGAGCGCCCAATGATTTTTTCTTAACAGGTTGGTACCGTAAGGTTCTTCGGGATGAACCGGTTCACAGTGATGATCCGGAAATGTAGCGGGATGTAACCATTCGGGATTAATCAGAAGCAGGTCGTCTTCAATAACCGCAATCGCCGTTTTTAGATGCAGGCATTTCGTTACCGGCACAGCTGTAATGTTATATCCGAATGGTTTTAGAAATTCAGCGAACTGTTTAATGGCCTCCTTGTTGGTTCTTGTTGAAAGGCCAACATACACCTCTTTTCCCAGTGTAAGAACATCGCCGCCATCGAGGGTACCGGGTGATTGAATAAATTCCAGTTTTCTGTACTCTGTTAACACCTTGGCCATTGTTTCGGTTTCAGGCCGGCGCGATTCGGCGCCCGGCCTGGTGATGATGGCAATTTCTGGAAAAACAACGGCCGTGTCTTCAACAAAAACCCCA
>SLGA01000177.1 GCA_007123985.1 Balneolaceae bacterium
GGAATTTCTATCGGTTGGCGCTGAGGGTGCCATTATCATTGTGGCGGGATTTACCATCATTTACCACGCGGTGATGAGTTCCATAACCGGTATTGAGATCACCAATATGGATGCCGGAATTATCATGCTGGTGGTTGCGGCATTGATCAACTTTTTCCTCGGATCATATGTTGTACGTGTTGGCAGAAAGCACAACAATATGATCGCCATCAGCAACGGAAAACATACACTCACCGACGTGTGGACGAGTGGCGGGGTAGTAATTGCTCTTCTTTTGATTCATTTTACAGGATGGCTTTTTATCGATGTTGTGGTGAGTTTTTTGATGGCATCCTACATTATGTATGAAGGGTACAAACTGCTAAAATTTTCGGTAAAAGGCTTGATGGACACCCGCAACCCCGAAGTGGACAAAGCGCTGGTTCGGGTTCTGGAAAATAAAATGCCTGAAACAATAAAAGGATGGCATCATCTGCGGCATCGTACATCGGGAAACACCACCTGGGTGGAGCTGCATCTCGTGTTTGATGATGAGATTAACCTGAAAAAAGCCCATTATGAGGCTACAATTTTGGAAAGAAGACTGATAGACGCGCTAAAAACCGATGCCATCGTTACCATTCACCTTGAACCGGACGAACATCACGATGAAGCCCACAACCTTCTCGATGGCGCAAACAAAGCAAAAGGGCTGGATGAGTTTGCGTGATTAAAAGGCAACAGAGGGCTGAGATGGTGCGTTAACGTCTAAATCATAAATTACATGCGCCAGAAGAAGCATTTGCCTCGAAGACTTTCTGAGTACCTCTGCGAGAAAATGAAAGGGTGCTATTTTAGCTCATAATTTTGAATGTTTTCTATCTGAGGAGAATTGTTACTAATGCTATTGGGATTTGGTGCCTGTAATTTAGAATTTACACCTCCTCAACGCGTGATTGATTACATACCCATGAAATACTTTTTTTCCGCAATCCTTTTCCTTCTACCGTTACTGGTTGTTCCTGTGCTCGAAGCTCAAAACAGTGAAGAGTTTAAAATTGCGCGAATCCAATACCGCGGCGGCGGCGACTGGTACAGCTCACCAACGGCGCTTACCAATATGCTCCGCTTTTTAAAGGATGAAGTACCCGTTACAGTAAGTTCGCAATACGATGATGTTCAGCTTGGAAGCCGTGATATCCACAACTATCCGTTTTTGTACATGACCGGACACGGCAACATAGCAGTGAACGATGCAGAAATGGATAACCTGCGCCGATACCTCGATAATGGTGGTTTTTTGTATGTGGATGATGATTATGGGTTCGATCAGTATGTTCGCCCCATTTTGCAAAATATTTTTCCGGAGGAAGAATTTTTCGAGCTTCCGGCAAATCATCCCATCTACAATATTGTGCATCCTTTTCCTGAGGGAAGGCCACCGAAAGTGCACGAACATGATGGTAAACCGCCACAGGCCTTTGCTGTATATCGCAACGGGCGCATGGTGTTACTCTATACATACGAATCGAACCCGGCAGATGGATGGGCATTTGATGAGCATGATAACCCCGAAGCGATTACCCGGGCATCCCTTCGTTTTGGGGTAAATCTTCTTGTTTATGTTTTCACTCAGCCGTGAGGTCTCTTTTTTATCGTTTTATTTGCTCAAAAAATGGTAAAATAAGCACAGTTACTCATAATAATTCAGTAAACGTTATACGTGCGAATCTCCCCAAATAGATATTGTAAATTTAGTTTCCGCTTTCTGAGTGGTCTGCTGTTATTGGCAACTCTGTTTGCAGCTTGCGACAATTATGAACCCGGAAGTTTTCCGGAAGAAGAACGTGCAGTAATGAACCATCCGCCGGATACGGATGGAATTTCCCCCTCAGAAATGTTTGAAGGTTTACTGGGTCTGTTTCAGGATCTTGAAACTTTGACTGCAGATGAGATTGAAAGTTTAACTGCCGATCAGCTTTGGGAGTTAAGTGAGCCCCTTCTGAAACTCTGGAAAAACACGATTCAACTTCCAAATGTTACATTGCAGGGCCTTCGTGAGCCTCTCCGCGAACTACAAGAACTTTCCGGAAATTGGGAATTAAACCGTGAAAATCATGCTGATCTTAGCAGAGAGGTAAAGCTGGCAATTACTTCAAATCGCTATATTATCAGGCAAAATATGGAGCTGTGGCAGGATAAGGTGAAATCTCTGCTTTTGAACTGGATTCAAACTGAATCTATGGCGGAAGTTTGCAACACGCTTTTCAATAATACGGATCATGCTGTTGTGCTGATGCCGGGGGATAATTTTAGTGCAGCAAGCTATTTCTGCCCCGAAAATACTCTGTTCTATATTTACGAAGGAATCCACAACGGGCAATCGGTCACCTCGCCAAAAGAGGGAACTCATTGGATAGGTGCGGGAGCCAACAAAACAGTTTTAGACGGTAATCATATTGAAGAGCACGCTTTCCTGGGAAGGATGAATCACAATTCGTATCACTTTTTTGAAATCAGAAACTATACCTGGTTTGGAATTAACTCCATAGATCGTGAGGGGAATGGTGATGTTGAGATCAGTAACATGTTTTTCAGGCAGATTGGCGATGGTCTGAATGGAGAGGAGTACGGAGCAGTGAAAACCGAATGGATGACCCGATTTTTGTTGCACGACTCCAATTTTGAAAATGTAACATCTGCAGTAAGGCTTGTTAACAGCAGAGGTCCTCTTCAGGTTGTTAATAATGAGGCTTTAAACCCGGGGCGTAATTTTTTCCAGTGTGATAAATGTTTTGGCAGGGGCATCCGCATCAACCATAACAGGCTGCAACATACAGAGAAATTCGGAACGGATGTGCTTGAAGATTACATCAGTATTTTTCAGTCAGAGGGTGATGAGGACGACTGGATTCAGGTGAATTACAATCGTGCACGCGGGCATGGCGGATCGCTTTCGGGCTCCTTCATGATTCTGGCTGATGCCGGTGGTAAATATCAGGAGGCGATTGGCAATGTAGGTGTAAATCCCGGTCAGGTTGGTATTGGGGTAGCCAGTGGTGAGTTTATTCGGGTTCAGAGTAATATCATGTACAGCGAACCGTGGGGTGGCAGCAACGTGGCGTATTACTCTGCGGATTTTGATCCACCCTGTAACAATCACATATTTCCCGGCCCGGGATCCGGTTCAGCAAACCTTGCAAACTGGACAAGTGCAGCCGGGCAATCGAACCGGGCCTGGAGTAATGGCAACTGCGGAATAACCAATATCGCCCTTCGCGACAGTATTATCGAAAACCCTTTAATTGGCCCGGAAATATGGGATTCGCTTCCATAACTCGTTCCGGGAACGTTTTTTATGCGGAAATCGATACGTTGAATGTTAAAACACAATTCAACGGATACGCAGATGAACTACAAAAAGAAATGGTGGCGGCACTCCGTCATTGGAGTTACTCTTACAGGGCTTGGAATTAACTTTATTGGTGAAGCCATTATCGTAAAAGGAAATGGCCCCGAGGTGTTTGAACTTGCACATGCAGCTCATTGGTTTTGGGTTGGCTTAATTGGGCTGGCTGCACTTAATGCCGGAATTTCATTCATAGCGGATGCGGTTAAAAATCGTATTTATATGGAGATGGAGACCGGGGAAGCACCTGTTACCAAAACGTAACAAATTGATGTATAAGAGCGCTTCTCACGCACAATTTACACAGCGCGTGGTATGAGGCATAAACTTTAAGCGGCCGAAGGGTATCTCTTGGCTGCACTTCAGGCAAATGCCAAGTTTGCCATCTTCATATCGTTCCAGCGCACGATTCAGCTTTTGAAGGGTCTGTTTTTTATCCCTGAGTGCTTTCTCATTAATTGCTTTATTATTGATGGCATCCATTCTGGAAAGCCTGCCGATGGAATTGTCTAATGAAATTGGTTTGGTGAGTTCTGTTAATTCAACGATATCATCATTTATGGATGAGATCTGTTCCTTGATGATTTTTTTGATCTCGATGGTTTCTTTTTCAGTCATTACACCAACAAGATAACCAATGATGCATATGTAATCACTGCAAACAAGCCGGCTGCTATTGCAAGCGGAAATTGAGTGGTTACATGATCCATCAGGTCGCACCCTGTTGCCAGTGAGCTGAGGATGGTTGTATCAGAAATGGGTGAGCACTGATCACCAAAAACACTGCCGCCAATAACGGCTGCAAAACAGAGTTTCAGGAAGAAAACATCCGGCACAACCGCCCAGGCAAGCGGAACGGCAATCGGGAAAACAACCGCATAGGTACCCCAGGATGTTCCAGTTGAGAATGCTATCAGCATGCAGAGAACCATCAACACACCGGGCAGAAATGCCGGCCAGACCAAATCGCCGATCATCGCAACAACATAATCTGCCGTTCCAACAGCATCGGCCACTTCTTTTAATGTAACAGCTAGAGCCAAAATAACCGCACCTATGGTAACACCTTTGCACCCATCAATAAACCCGTTGATAGCTACCTGGAGACTCATCCCTTTGGCAAGTGCTATACCCAGACCTGCAAGTACAGCAAGCACAAATGCTTCGGCAATAAGGAGTGTAGGGCTTTCTGAACCTAAAATAAAATAGGTGTACGCATAAGGGATAATAGCCACGCCAAGCAGCGCGCCAATTGGGCCGAAAAAGTCGATGAGTCCCGGGTTGTAATTTTTGGGCACTTTTCGTTGTGTTAACTCATCAGCAGCCATTGGTGTGGCACCTTTTCGATCCAGCACTCCCTTGGTACGGGAACGCTCAATTGCTGCACGCATTTTTTTGCCGGGTACCCAGGGTAGTTTTTCGATGGCAAAGAAAAATGTGATGATGATGGCAAAAATGGCGTAAAAATTAAATGCCACTGAGCTGAAGAAAAAATTCACTCCGTCCTGCGGAGTTGCAAATAAGGGAATAGTACCCACCACAAGCCCGCTTACATAAAACGGCCACACATTAAACGGAATCAATGTTGCTGCCGGCGATGCGGTAGAGTCGACCATGTAGGCCAGCTCTTCGTGAGAAACCTTGTGTTTATCGGCTACCGGGCGTACCGTTGCCCCCGTAAGTACAGTGCTGATTGTTCCGCCCTGGTGGAAAATCAATCCCATCAACCAGGTGAAAAACTTTGCTGAACGCGGCCCGCGCACCATCAGATTACTCGCCCAGGTGGCAAATTTTTCTGCACCGCCGGTTCGGGTCCAGATCCCAATCAACCCGCCGAGTGCCCAGAGATAAACCAATAATATCAGCGCAAAACTCTCGGTACCGATGGAGGGAATTAAAAAACTCTCAACAATATTGATATTTCCGGAAATTACGCCACCCAGGCACACCCCGATAAACAGAGCGCTAACCACTTCCCTGGTCCAGAACGCAAGAATAATGGCCACCAATGGAGGCATGATCGACCAAAAACCGTAGTGGCCGTCCTGTTCAGGAAACTTTTCGTTAAGGCCCAGGTAGACCCCGGCGATGATCAGCGCGATGAA
>SLGA01000002.1 GCA_007123985.1 Balneolaceae bacterium
CACGAAAATGAACTCCTGGTTGCGGCAAGTTTTGATGATGAAAATTCTGATACAAATTGGCTCAGGAGTGATGTAGATCAGTTTCTGGTGCAAAAGGCAATTGAATTGGGTGTAGAATATTTTGAGAAGGCGGAAATTAATTCTGTGGTCAGGCAACAGGATAAAACATGGAGTGTTCGGTTTCAGAAAAATGGTGAACAAAAAAGAATAGCTACGAATTGGATTATTGATGCGACAGGCTCTCCGGGATTTTCCGGTAGGTTTTTTGGCACGAAAAGCAGTTCAGATGATTTTCTAACCAATACATCAGCTGTCTATTCGCATTTTGAAGATGGAGGCCGTTGGTTTAATTATCTTCAAAATAAAGGATTTTTTATAGGCGATTACCCCTACAATCCTGACGACTCTGCACTTCATCAGATCATAGAGGAGGGTTGGGTATGGATGCTTCGATTTAACAATGATGTATTAAGTGCAGGCATTGTATCTGATAATAATACTCATCAAGCTGGAAATATGCCGGCGGAGCATTGGAGATCGGTTATCAGCAAATATCCATCACTAAATCAGCTCTTTAAAAATGTGAGATTAGCAGATGAGCCGGGTACTTTAATTCGTTCCGGAAGGTTGCAGCGGAAACTTGACCGGTCACATGGTGATGGCTGGTTAGCATTGAGTCACACGTTTGGATTTGTAGACCCGCTGCACAGTACAGGTATTGCATTCTCACTTGCAGGTGTGGAAAGAATATTGGCTCTGTTTGAAGGAAAAAGCGATCAATCTACGATAAGAAATAAACTTAAATTTAATCATGATATTCTTTATAAGGAATTGCAGCTCATAGATATGATAGTTTCAATAAGCTATCTATCCAGATTTAATTTTAAACTGTTCAGCGCTTCTGTTATGATCTATTTTATTGCATCAATTCGTTACGAGCAGAGCAGGCTAATGGGGGTTATTCCGGAATCATTTCTTTGTGCTGGAGATAGCGATCTGTTTTCTGTTGTTGATGAAACCCATTATGAATTGCAAAACCTGCAAAATAAAGATACAAGATCAGTACAGATTGATCGGCAGATTGAGATTATTCGAAAAAGAATTGAAGCGTTTAATCATGTTGGGTTGATGGATCCGGCTAAAAGAAACATGTACAGGCACACTGCTGTAGAATTTTGACTCGCTCATTTTACTTTTTTTACGAGTAAAATTTCATATCCAGGTTGGCTGTACTTAGTCAAGAATGCAATCGTTCAGTAACTATGCAGAAACTTATCATTATTCTGGCTTTGTTTATAATTGCCGGTTGCGCGGATCTGGGTGAGGATACAGATGCTGAACCGGTAGCCGATTTCCCGTGGCCGCGTGTTCCATATCAGGCTGCCTGGAGTAGTGAACAGAATGATTTCTATATTGCTGGAGGTTCCGGAATCATCTTACGGCTTGAGGGAGAAAATTGGGAATTAATCGAGAGCGGAACCGAGCGCCAATTGAACGGAATATGGGGTAACTCTTCGGATAACATATTCGCTGTAGGTCAGTTTGGTACTATACTTCACTACAACGGTGAAACGTGGAACCTGATGGAAAGCCATGTAACCTCAAATCTGCAGGATGTTTGGGGAAGCTCATCAAACAGTGTTTATGTAGTTGGGTTTGGTGGTACTATTCTGCGTTATGATGGAGAAAATTGGAGCGTCTTCGAAGAAACCGGACTCGATATTCTAAGCGGTATTTGGGGCACGTCCGATGAAAACATTTTTGTAAGCAGTACAGATGGTGTAATATTGCACTTCGATGGAAAACAGTGGAACAATATTTCGGATGGGAATCCACCGCTTTTTTCAGTGTGGGGATTAAACGCGGATAATGTATATGCAATGGGAAGCGGAGGTACACTGTTATACTTTGATGGCGAAAACTGGGAGAGTATATTAAGTGGAACCACAAGAGGGCTATATGCAATGTGGGGGAGCAGCCCGAATAACAAAATTGCAGTTGGTATCAGCGGTACGTTGATTCGCTATGACGGCAGGCGTTGGCAGGAAATGGAGTTTTTTACACTTGAAAACCTCTCAGATATTGCCGGGAACAATCGTGGGGATGTAATAGTAGTAGGGGGCCACGGGGCTATTTACAGAAATTCTGTTCTTTTTTGATTCAGAACACTTAAATGATAAATCATGAAAAAATTCTTTGCTTTACTACTTCTTGTATTGGCCGTGGCTTTTGTTGTTAGTACGTTTTCAATAGATAGGATGGTGAAAAACAGTATCGAATCGATTGGTTCGGAAATGGCAGGAACCGAAGTTACGGTTGACCGTGTTTCAATATCTTTGCTAAATGGTGAAGGAAGCTTATATGGATTTCGTGTTACTAACCCCGAAGGTTTTGGTAAAGAGCATGCAGTTACCATAAGCGAAATGTCCATTAAACTTGATTTGTGGTCTGTATTTTCTGATGAAATAATCATTAATGAATTAATTGTAGAGTCGCCCTCGGTTTATGTTGAGCAAAAAATTCCTGATAATAATCTCCAAATCTTACTTAGAAATGTAAACAGTGCCACTCCGGAACAAACCAGTGAGAAAAACATGGTTATCGATCGTTTTATTATGCGTGGCGGTTCGGCTGAACTGTATACCGAAATTGGCGGAGAGCGAACGGCTACTGTTGAAATTTCACAAATTGAACTAACCGATGTTGGGAGGGGTGGGGTGCAGAAAGCAGTAAATGAAACCGTTCAGGAGATCGTACAGAATGTTGTAGAGCAATCATTGCGGGCAGCGGCTCAAAGCGGTGTAGAGCAGATCAGAGATGCAATTAGAAGTCTGTTTGAATAATTTTATTCGCCAAAAATTACTTCATTTCACCTTTCAGTTCATCAGGAACTTCCGGCATTCCTCCCTGCTGAGAGGCAACATAAGCAGCATATTTGTTGGATAATCTCAGGATTTTATCCTCAGCACAGTTCCGCAGCTTCAGGTGGGTAAAACAGGCTAAAAATGCATCGCCCACACCTACAAAATCACCTTTTCCGCAAATAGGATGCGCATTCTCTTTGTAATATCCACGGGAAGTGTACATTGCACTTCCATCTGCCCCAAGAGTGATTAAAATGGTTTTATTCGGATTATCCTTCAATAAAACTTCAGCGAGAGATTTCGTTTTAAACCACTCAGATACCATCGAATACTCATGTTCATTGAGTTTAATCACATCCGACAGTTCAATACTTTGCATAATTGCTTCCCTGTTTATGAAGGGTGGGCGAAGATTCAAATCAAATACTTTCAGACAATCCGGCTCTGTGTTAAGGAGCAGCTGTTTCAGCGATCCGGCTGATGTGGCACTTCTTTGTGAAAGTGAGGCAAAGCAAATTGCATCTGCATCTTTCACCTCAGCCAGTATCTCTGCAGTAGCTTCTATATAATCCCAGGCTGATGGTTTTGCAATAGTGTAGTAGGGCTCATCACCCTTAAACTCCACATTTACAACTCCTGTAGGCTGTTTGTCATCACGCTGTACATACTCTGTGGTTATTCCTTTTTTGGTGAGAAAATCAGTTAGTTCAACACCGTTCTTATCACTGCCAATACGGCTAACCAAAACAGATTTATTGCCAAGTATATGCAGATGATAGGCGAGGTTTGCAGGTGATCCACCCGGTTTTTTGTAATCAGGAAAAATATCCCACAATACCTCACCAATGCTGATGGTTTTATACATCTTTAAAATCATTAGGGTTCGAAGTTATGCCGAATAATATATCCGAAATCTTGTAAATAAAAAGATTTGCAAAAATTTATTATTCCCCTTTTAGAGTTCCATGTTTCTTGTATTTTTGAACGTCTGGTAAATCTATCATTTCAATTCGGCATTTATACATGTTTTTCAAATTATCTCTCGCTCAGTGGTCACTCCACAGAGCATACTTCGGTGAAGTGAGCAAACTGCCACATCCCGAATTTTTTAATCTGATTTTAAGTGAACCGGAAAAGGCTTTACAGGGTAAATTAGATCCGCTTTATTTTGCAAAACATGCGCAAAGTATGTTCGGAATTGATGCAATAGAGTATGTGAATACATTCTATTTTGATAAAGCAGAAGATCAAAATTACATCAACGAAATGAAAAACATAGCGGATGGTGAAGGTGTAAAAAGCGTGCTGATTATGTGTGATGCAGAGGGCATGCTCGGTTCTGCAGATGACAAGGAACGCCGAAAAGCTGTGGAAAATCATCATAAATGGCTGCATATGGCGAAGTTTTTGGGATGCCATGCCATCCGGGTTAATGCAATAAGTGAAGGTGGCTACGATGAGCAGATGAGACTGGCGGCAGACGGATTGCGTCAACTCACAGAAGTTGCCGCTGATATGGAGATGAACATTCTTGTGGAAAACCATGGCGGATTTTCAAGTAACGGGCGGTGGTTAGCCGATACTATACGCATGGTTGATCATCCCGGCTGTGGTACGCTGCCCGATTTCGGAAACTTCACAATTTCGGACACGGAGAAATATGATATTTATCAAGGTCTGGAAGAGCTCATGCCACTGGCAAATGGTGTAAGTGCAAAAACTCTGGCGTTTGATGACAAGGGTAATGAAGCCGATATGGATTACATACGATTGATGAAAATCGTAAAAAATGCTGGTTTTACCGGTTATGTTGGTATTGAATACGAAGGCGATGATTTACAGGAGGAGGAGGGTATAAAAAAAACCAAGGAGCTTCTGATAAGAACGGCCAAAGAGTTAGAATAATATTTACCAACCCCGTTATCTCAATGAAACTTTAACCATGTAAGATTACGTTCTGTTTTTCGTTCCGTAAAGAAATTCAATCTACTACCGTCTCTTCAATTATAACTGCTTTATCTCCATTTATCTCATGAATTTTAATCATAAGACGAAAAAAAACAATACGTATGATGCCATTGTTGTGGGTACTGGAATCAGCGGTGGCTGGGCTGCAAAAGAACTTACAGAGAATGGTTTAAATACCCTTGTACTTGAAAGAGGCAGGGATGTGAAGCACATCGAAGACTATCCCACAATGTTGAAAGATCCGTGGGAAATACCCAATAACGATCGTATTTCTGCTGAGGAAGCAAAGCATTATGAGAAACAGATGCGAACCGGTTACACCATTACCGAAACCACAAAGCATTGGTGGGTAAAGGATACAGATCAGCCATATGATGAAGAAAAACGGTTTGACTGGATTCGGGGCTATCATGTTGGTGGACGCTCCATTATGTGGGGCAGGCAGAGTTACCGACTTGCCCCCATGGATTTTGAAGCGAATGCCAAAGAGGGAATTGGGGTAGACTGGCCCATTCGCTATGAAGACATTGAAAAATGGTGCGATTACGTAGAAGATTTTGCGGGAATAATTGATGAAGCACTTGGCCTTGAGCAGCTGCCTGACAGTAAAATTCTGCCTCCAATGGAGTTAAACTGTCTCGAAACG
>SLGA01000011.1 GCA_007123985.1 Balneolaceae bacterium
CCGTAACCATCGAAATTGAAGACAATGGGCCCGGAATTCCTGATGATATCAAGGGCAAAATTTTACAGCCGTTTTTTACCACGAAGAAAGGCACGCAGGGTACGGGATTGGGCCTCAGCATCACCAACGATATTGTGAAGGCGCACGGGGGAACTATACAAGTAGAATCTGATACCGGGAGAACAACCTTCATCATAAAAATGTAATTAATAAAAAAGCCTGAAAATAACGAACCATAAAAAACCAATTATGAACCGATATTTTGCATCTATCTGCCTGAACATCTCCTTTGGAATCATGATGATGCTGGTTTTCCAGTCAGGCAATGTGTACGCACAGCAAGAAAGCCCATTCCCTTCCGAGTTGCAAACTCTGATAGAAAGTGTAGAAGATAAAGTGATTGAATGGCGTCGGGATATTCATCAGCATCCTGAATTGGGTAATCGTGAATTCCGGACGGCGGCGCTGATTGCCGATCATTTACGCAGCCTGGGGATTGAGGTGCAAACCGAAGTGGCTCACACAGGTGTGGTGGGTATTTTGAGAGGAGCACATCCCGGTCCGGTAGTTGCATTACGCGCCGATATGGATGCCCTGCCGGTAACCGAACGGGTTGATGTGCCATTTGCTTCCACTACCAGAGCTGTATTTAATGGTCAGGAGGTAGGTGTGATGCACGCCTGCGGTCACGACACTCACGTCGCCATGCTTATGGGCACCGCTGAGGTTTTGGCCGGTTATCGGGAAAATCTGCACGGAACGGTAAAATTCATTTTCCAACCGGCTGAGGAAGGCCCGCCGGAGGGTGAAGAAGGTGGAGCTGAATTGATGGTGAAGGAAGGTGTACTCCAAAATCCGGATGTGGATGTTGTATTTGGAATCCATATTTCATCATTGCTGGAAATCGGGCACATCAGTTATGCTCCGGGTGGAACCATGGCCAGTGCCGATGATTTTCGGATTGTGGTACGCGGAGAACAAACACATGGGGCCTATCCATGGGAGGGTGCAGATCCGATTGTGGCTTCCGCTCAAATCATTACTGCATTGCAAACTATCGTAAGCCGTCGCATGCAGCTTACAGAAAATCCCGCTGTTGTTACGGTTGGTATGGTACATGGCGGAGTTCGTTCCAACATCATCCCTGAAGAGGTAGAAATGCTTGGTACCATGCGGGCGCTCCATCCTGATGACCGCCTGGCTATGATTGAACATATGCACCAGATCATTGAAAATACCGCCCGTGCGATGGGTGTAACGGCAACATTAACACTCCCGGTCACCACATCCTATCCTGTAACTTATAATGATGTTGATCTCACAAACCGGATGGTTCCGGTTCTGCAAGGTGTAGCCGGCGCCAATTACGTATCGCTTGAAAAACCACAAATGGGTGCAGAGGATTTTTCCTTCTATGCAGAACAAGTGCCCGGCTTATTCATTTTTTTGGGTGGTCGCCCTTCTGATGTATCCGCAAGTGAAGCTTCGGCACATCACACCCCCGATTTTTACATCGATGATTCTCGCCTGGATCTCGGAGTGAAAGCGTTTGTGGCGATGACGCTGGATTATATGAATAACCGGTAGATCAGTAAACATTTTAATGTAAAGAAAGGGTGTTCGTGCTGTATTTATTTTTGGAAAATTATATCTGGAATGAAAAACACAATTCTCATGAAATTGAGAGTAAGGATAGATATGGAAGCGAATACTTTTTATAAATTGTTGTAAAACATTGGATAAAATTGGGAGGGTTTTGATTGCACTCGTGTTTTACATTATAATGTGATTTGCCGTGTATTTCTTCATGTAAAGCACTCAAAAAAAAGGAGTTTTGTACAAATTTTCGTTTAAAGGTTAGCTTTAAATAACGTATACTGTAATTCGTGTTTTTCGATAACTCACAAGGTAATTTATAGAATCGGAGTTATGAATGTCCGGGAAATGCAGGTTTATTTTCATTTAGTTTTAATAATGAACAAATCGATCACGCATAGATGAAATTTTTAGTTGTAGATGATGAAAAAGATGTTGAATTGTTGTTCAGGCAAAAATTCAGAAAAGAGATTCGCAGCGGAGATCTTGAGCTGGTTTTTGCTTTTTCAGGCCAGGATGCCCTCGATATCTTAAACAGTACAGATCCGCCCGATGTGGTATACGTATTTTCAGATATCAATATGCCGGGAATGACCGGTATTGAGTTGCTGAATGAAATCAAAGCGGAGCATCCGGATATATACGTTAGCATGATTTCGGCCTATGGGGATGATGAGAACTATAATCGGGCAATCAATTCCGGAGCAAAAGAGTTTTTCACCAAACCAATAGATTTTAATCAGTTAAAGGAAGAGATCTATTTAATGATTCAAAAGAAAAAGGAGGAATAATTGAGTCAGGTACAAAAGATTCTTGTTGTGGATGATGAGCCGGATTTACAAATGCTCATGATGCAGCGATTCAGACAAAAAATCAGATCAAAAGAGTACGAATTTTTCTTCGCCGAAAATGGCCAGGAAGCACTTGAAAGGCTCACTGAAATAACAGAGATATCCCTGGTTTTGAGTGATATCAATATGCCAAAAATGGATGGCCTTACACTTCTGAACGAACTTCAGCAGTTCGAGCGAACAGACATTAAGGCGATCATGGTTTCTGCTTACGGTGATCTTGAAAACATCCGCACGGCCATGAACTGTGGTGCTTACGATTTTGTAACCAAGCCCATAGATTTTAAAGATCTCGAAACCACTATTGAAAAGACTCTGCGCGAAATTGAACGCATTCAGCAGTCCAAAGATCTTGAACGCCAGCTTACGTCCCTCACATACGATCTGGATATGGCGGCCCGCATCCAGCAAAAAATTCTGAAACAGGATTTCCCTGTTTACCAGGACGATCCCCGTTTTGATATCTTCGCTCATATGATGGCTGCGAAACATGTTGGGGGTGATTTTTATGACTTTTTTAAAATCGATAACGATCGCCTTGCTTTTTTTATCGGAGATGTAGCAGGAAAGGGCATTCCGGCTGCAATCTATATGGCGGTTTGCAGAACCATGCTGAAATCAATCGGCTCTGAAGTGATCGATCCCGCCGAATGTATTTTTAAAGTGAACAATATGCTCATACCCGAGAGTGATATCACAACATTTGTAACTGTGTTCTACGGATTGTTGAACATTAAAACCGGCGAGTTGAGCTATTGCAATGGGGGGCACAACCTGCCGTATCTGCAAAGTGCCGGTGGTGAGGTTACAGAATTGAAAGATGTGGGTGGGTTGCTTCTTGGAAAATTTGATGATGCACCCTATGAGAAGCACTCTATTCAGCTCAAACCCGGAGATACCATTATGACATTCACTGACGGTGTAACAGAAGCTGAAGATGAAGATGGCGGATTTTTTGATGAGGAAAGGGTGGAAGATTATCTTAGAAAAACTGCAGATAAACCACTCGTTTCGAAGGTAAAAGGAATGTTTCTTGAAGTGATGAAGTTCACGGGCTCCGCACAGCAGTCAGACGATATTACCGTTCTTGCTGCAACGTACACCGGTGATCAACAGTAAAAAATGCATCAATCAGCACTGTGATTTACGCTGTATTCTGATGCAGCAACTGCTTTAATCAGCCTTCAATCTGATGAACTTCTTTCAGAATGGCGGCTGCATTTTTGTCGTTTTTTTGCATAACCCTGTGCTGCAGATTGGTAACAATCTCAGGTTCTGCATTCTCGAAAGCCAGCTCTTTGGCCTCTTTCTCGGTTCCGGTTCTCACCAGGTCGTAGATATCATCTGCCCGAACAATACTGTAGAGATTATCCTCATTGAAGGCATGTGAGCGGAGTTCCTCATATTTTCGGAACAGTTCGGGAAACTGATTGCTGTCATCAGCACGGTCAATCACTTCAATATCTTTAGGGCCTTCTGCGCTTAATGGAGTTTTTGTGAGGTAGTAAAATTTTTGCTTGTAGATCATAATTTTTATCTCATTTTTTGATAGCCAAATATACAGGTTTTTGCCAACTATTGGCAGTTTTAACTAAGAAATATCTTTGGGACTTACCATCCATTTTACACTGCAGGTACCGTACTGAAGTTCGCTCCAGTTCTCTATTTCTGTCTCAAGGCAGGCAATGGTGGCAGTAGTAAAATCTTTTCTTACAGGTTCATCAGCGAGAAGCGAGAGCACTTCATCCGTCATTGGGTTATGTCCCACAGTCATTACGATGGAAGATTCAACAGATGCGCGCCGAATTGCATTTGCATAGGCAATGGCACCGGTAAAGTAGAGCTCTTCATCCCAGCTGATCACTTTTTTTCTCAGATCAAGCTGTTCGGCTACATGCAGTGTTGTTGCTTTTGCACGATTTGCTGGTGAGCTGAAAATCTGATCGGGATAGATTCCAAGCTCTTTCAGGTACATTCCCATTTTTGGGGCATCCCGTTCGCCGCGTTTGTTCAGCGGCCGGTCAAAATCCCGTAGTGATGGATTATCCCAGGCAGATTTAGCATGTCGCATCAAAAGTATTTTTTTCATGATTGGCTAAGAAAGGGTTACTGTTCAACTGCGTTATATTTTTTCAAAATTTCTAAGACCTCATTCACGGGTAGAGCTTCCATGGTTCGCCCGTTTTCTCCGCTCATTGTTTCGGCCATAAAGAGCGAATTGAGAATGGCTTCTTCCGTTGCTTCAACAGCGGCCAGAAAGAGGGGAGTCATTGCGCTGTTTTTTAATTCAGTAAAATTGATTTTATCCCCCTCATCATCTGTATTGATGCGAACATCGGGGCTGGTTGAAAAGGCTATCACATAGTCGCCGCTTCCGTTCGATGCAAACCCGCCTACACGTGCAATTCCGAGAAAAGCACGTTTTGCCAGCCTTTCCAGATTGCGGGATGTTAGGGGAGCATCCGTGGCAACAACAATCATAATGGAACCGTCTACATCGTAATCATAACCGTGTGAATCAGCCAGTGTATGTGTATCGGTAACCGAAGGTAACAGATCGGCCATGTAATGATTATTCAACTCCTGGCCAACCGGCGCTCCATTAATCGTTAATATCCCTCCAAAATTAGACTGAACCAGAACTCCCACGGTATATCCTCCATTCTCATCAGGCAAAATTCGCGACGATGTACCTATGCCTGCTTTAAATCCAAGCGCTCTTGTTCCTGTTCCTGCACCAACATTTCCCTCTTCCACAGGGCCACGTTCTGCACGTAGTATGGCTTCATGAATGTCATCCGTTGTGATTATTCGTTTTCGGATGTTATTGAGCCAACCATCGTTGGTTTCTCCCACAACGGGGTTTACGGATCGCACATTCTCATTTCCTGGTTGATTCAAAACATAATCCGCAACACCGTGAGCAGCATTAAAAATACTTAGTGTGTTGGTTAAGGCAATGGGTGTTTCGAGCTCTCCAAGTTCCGTAACCTGGGTAAAACCCA
>SLGA01000257.1 GCA_007123985.1 Balneolaceae bacterium
GGAGACTTTTCTGCCTGCCACCATAAAATCTTCCTGATTTTTGATAGCCCTGCTTTTCCAGATGGAGATTCCCATCAAGATGGCAAGGTACAGCAGAACAACCCAAAAAAATATGGACATACTGAAAAGAGTTTATGAATCTGAAAGCAGCCCGCATGTTCAGCGAAACTGCCTATCCGATTGAGAGAATAGGAACTTTCCCTCAACAATCACAAACTCTCTTTCTCTGCTTTTTACTGAACCAGTTCCCGCCTGGTAAACAGCAATTCCAATCTCTCCTTTTGCTCAACACACGCTTTAGTGAGTGATTGGAGATTTTCATCACCATATGGCTTTGTTTGAGATATCGTCTCACAAAATTCAATTCCTTCATGAAGGTTTTTCCGCATTTTATCCAGCTTCTTCATTTCAGGGGAGTCTGGTTCACACTGCTCCAGCATGGTTTCTATGTAATCAACATACATTACCATCTCTTTTGCAAACATGTGCGGACGCTCTTTCGGAACCAGCGAAGCGGTTCTTCCATAAATGTGATCCACCATCTCATCCACAGAATAAGTTCTGTTGAACCATGCGATATTCGGTCCGGGACAGATGGCTTGTCGTCCATAATCCGGCTTCATAATACCGAGTCGAATTAATGATCCGGTTCCCAGGTTTGTACAGAGACACGTTTTCTCCATCACCCGTTTTTTCTCGAGTGATTTGCTTTCGGTGGAAATATCACTCTCTTCAATCTGACTGATTTTTAAGATTTGATACTGCGCCGATGCCGTACAGATTGGATTTTCGGTAAATTCTGTGTTTGATATCAGGAACCCTTTCGGACATTTGGAGCCGGGTTTTCCTTTTTCAATCAGTTCTTTTGTGTGAATTTCCGAACCGGATCCGCGGATATTATTAAACGGCACTCCCAATGGGGATACATTACTGAGATAGAGATCTTTCTCGGCAGCAGCGGCAAGTTTTTCTGTTGTGAATTCATCCACACAGGTAGCTTCCGGCACCAGTAAAAACGGGCTTCCCCAGCCTGTGGCATCCATCTCAAAATCTTCGATTAGACGTAGCTGCTCTCCTGAATTTCCAATTCCGCCCTGAACGGTAATTTTTGGCTTTGCAACCTCATCACTATTTTCAGGATAATCCCACCCCTTCGATTCATAGAATGATCGGATCATCGGTTCAAAGGTCTTCTGCAGCTGTTCTCTTTTCTCGCGAAACTCATTCAGCAAAATGGGTAGCAATTGGCCATCAGAGGCAAATGCGTGTCCGCCGCAATTCAAGCCCGATTCAATTCTGAACTCAGCAACTTCAATTCCTTTTTTTGCGAGAAATTTACCCTGGATCAGTGCTGATCTGAAATCACTTACTTTAAGTATAATACTCTTTTTGGCCTCACCGGTTTTATCTCTGTAGAATTCTTTGAACTCTGAAAGATAGCTGTATAATCTGGGATTAAACCCTGCAGATAGTACCAATCCCGATGATACCACACTATTCACAAAACCTCTCAGAGCAGCATTTGCATCACTGAATTCACTGCTGAGCGGCACATCATTTTTATCCATCTTCAGAGCATCCACCTTTGCCATAATATTCACATCGATAGAACCGGGAACCATTCTGTCAGTCAGACTTTTTAAGAGATCACTCTGAAGTGCCCTGTCTGTAACTGCTCGGGCATATTCATAACTTTTCTTCAGTGGATTTTCATCCGGCAGCAGATTAAAGTATCTGTCTTTTTCTGAATTTTGAAAAAACGGTTCTTCTTTGATTTTGTTAAACCTCTCTGAAACAATGTGAGCCACCATATCAAGATAAGCCGTAATTCTCTCTGCTCTGCCGTCGGGTGCCGAGCGCCCGATGTTTTTGTATGGCAGGTTGTATTCTGTACTGTAATGTTTTCTGATTTTTTCGCACAGAAGATCATCCACAACTGAAATAACCGAGTGAATACCTAAATGTGCAATTCTGATGGGACTATCGATAGAGTGCCCGGTGCCCATAACCGGTATGTGAAATAAATGTTGATTTTGAACCATGTTCTTTGTGTTTAGTAGTTGAGCAGGAAAGGTACAACTCTTATAGTAGATAAAATAGTCTAAAAGCTTTTAATATATCTTTTAACAATAGCATATTTTCAATTAACTTGATGCGCAGCCAACTTTAATTGCTAATATTTTTATTTCAAAACTATGCGCTTCTTGCCTTTACTCTTTCTTTCCATCGTCCTTTTTTCATCATGTGCACAAACTGAGCCCAAAACTTCTTCGGATACTGAGGAGTGGATTGATCTGTTTAACGGTAATAATTTAGACGGCTGGGATCTTAAAATTACCGGGTACGAGCTTAATGAAAACTTTGGCAATACCTTTCGGGTTGAAGACGGCCTCATGAAAGTACGCTATGATGAGTATGAAACATTTGAAAACAGATACGGCCATATTTTTTATGAGCAGCCATTTTCTTATTACAGATTGGAGGTTGAGTATCGCTTTGTGGGTGAGCAGACAGAAGGCGGAGCCGGATGGGCTTTTCGCAATAACGGTATCATGTTTCATTCTCAGCCTGCTCAAACAATGAATCTTGATCAGGATTTTCCTGTTTCGATAGAATTCCAGCTGGTAGGAGGTGATGGTGAAAATGACCGGCCAAACGGAAGCGTGTGCACTCCGGGAACTCATGTCGTAGTGGATGGTGAGCTCCGAACAGAACACTGCATTAATTCCGGCGGGCCTACCCATCATGGTGATCAATGGGTAACTGCAGAGCTAGTTGCTTACGGAGATTCACTGATTCAGCATAAACTGAACGGCGAACTTGTGATGGAGTACACAAATCCACAACTCGAAAATGGGGACCCTCTTACCGGCGGATATATTGCACTTCAGGCTGAGAGTCATCCCACAGATATACGCTCTGTCCGATTGCTGAACCTCTCAGGTTGCATGGATGAAGGTGCTCTCAATTATAAAAGATATTATGTTTCCCACAGTGCAGAAGAGTGCAGGTATAACTAACTCTTTCCGCCTTTTACGTTCACGCCTGCATACTTCAGGCAAAGCGTTAACACTACACCATATCCCAGGTGCATAATTAGTCCTGCAATTATCAGTGCCATGGGTGCCCAGCTGTCGCTGTAAAATATACCGATGGGATCGCCAGCAGCGGCAGTTACCAGAGGTGATACAATTCCCCCCGCAATAATTGATATGATAATGCCATAGATTAATCCTTGCAGTAACCAGTTACCCGGAATTTTTAACGCAAGAAATACTACCCAGATCAATGATAAAATAATGCCCATCAGATAGAACGCGATATTTCCCCACAAAATGGAATAAGGTTCGCCGCTATGAACCTGATTGAAACTCTCCTTTAGAATATGCCCGATATCAAGAGTAGGTAAACCCATCCCACCTTGTATAAATGCAATCATCATCATTACAAAAGTAGCGATAAAACCGGAAATTACTGTACGCCAGAATGTTGTTGAACTCATAACAATTGATGTGTGTTAAGATTTACCTGCCTGTGAAACAACATCGGAAAGTTTGATCAATAAGTAAATATTGAATCAATCCTCGCATTTTCAAAACCATTAAAAATCCAGTATCACCCCAATTGTAGGCAGGATTGAGGATTCGCTTAACTGGTCAACCCTCACAAGTTCCGGATTGTTACCATTCTGCAATAAGTAGCTTGGTTCAGACGGAGTGTTCTGGGCGAAAAGATTTTGAATTTCCAGGTAAACATCCAGCGACACATTATTGAAATTCCATTTTCGGTCGATACGAATATCGGTAGCATTGAACGGTCTCAGCCGCTCGCTGCCAAGGCGGTTGTAATCAAACACAAAAGCCGGGTAGGTTTCTATACTTCGTTCTTCGTTGATTGGTGCAAATGGTGTTCTCCCCAATAGGCGGGTTCTGAGGCTGAATTCCCACCTATTACCGATTTGGTAGCCTCCGGTAAATGTAAGCAGGTGCCGGCTGTCCCAGGCAGATGGCAAATAGACATCTCTGTCGAAACCCGTGAATTCGCTCCAGAATAGTGTGTATGCAAGTATAGCGTAGTAGTTGGTTGCCAGTGTTTGCTGAGTGAGGAATTCTACTCCGTATGTCCGCCCTCTGCCGGTTGATTCTACTGCATCATTTCCAAGTACCTCGAAACCACCTCCCAGGTTTGCAAGGCTTACTCCTTCCCGAACCGATACCGGATAATATTCATACAGTTTCAAAAAGCCTTCTACAGACAATTTTGTACTTGGCCTTGGGAAAAAGTTGATACCTCCTGTTATATGATCTGACCGGATATAACGGGTATTGCGATTCACATATTCACCGGCTTCCTGGTAGCCAAGCAGATTCAGTGGTGGCTTTTTAAAGTATCGCCCCGCAGAAAGCACAGCTTTCCATTGACCTGAATCATCCAGGTTCATTGTAAGTGCAGCTCTCGGAGAGAGTGTTCGATAGATCTCACTTCCGCTATCGGTAAAGGTGTTCCCATCGAACCGTACACCCGCAGTGAGGTCGAACCGATCGGATAAGCGTTCTGATGACCATTGGAAAAAACCTCCATAGCTTAGAAAAGTCAGGTCTGTATCGAATACCACTCCGGTGTTATCATCAAAAAAGTTGTTACGGAAAATGTTTACTCTTGCAGAAGCTCCCACTGAAAACGTAGATCTTTCCCGAAAAAAAGTAGTTTCATTGCGCACTGTTTTTCTCCATTCTCTTGCTCTGTTTTGAGAGAAAAGACCTTCTTCATTTTCATTGTCTCGGAATCGGGAAAAATCATTATAGAACCAACTGCGGCTCAGAGATGTTCTTGATATACCCAAACCGTCGCTCAATCTGTGCTGCCAGGTAATACCTGTGGTGTTGGTCCGCTGCCTGATTACAGGAATCTGATCAAGAATGGCTTGCTGATCCGGGGTAATGTCTCCCGGAACATTAATTCTGAAATCATCAATTGAACCTACACCAATTAATGAGATTTGATTACGGGAATTAAATCTGTGATCGAGTTTATATTGATAATCCCAATAATCGGGCAGGAAGGGGAGATCAATTAATTGAAACAGGAGTTGAAGATAGGAACGGCGAACTGACGCAATAAATGTTGTATTTGAAAAGGAGTTATCACCTTTGAAAAGCGGACCTTCGGTTGTTAAGGCTGCCTCACTCGCTCCCACACGGAAATTGGTTCTGTACTCCCTGTCATTACCTCTGCGCTGGTTAAATCTCAACACTCCGGATAACGCATTTCCTGCTGATGCACCAAAGGCACTGGTACTTAATTCAACTCCATCAAAAAAAGCCACATTCAGCAAACCAACCGGTCCGCCTGCGCTTCCCTGTGTGGAGAAGTGATTGATAGTTGGGATTTCGATGCCATCAAGAAAATAGACATTTTCGTTTGGTGCGCC
>SLGA01000174.1 GCA_007123985.1 Balneolaceae bacterium
AATAATTAATCCGATAACCAGTTTTCCAGATCTTTTTTTCGGCTTGCGATTTCTGTAAGATGGGTATCACCTTTAACCAATTTCAGGGCATTAAAAGCCATTCGTTTACATACATCTTTAAATCGTACGGCATAGTAGAAGTACATCTTTAGAGACCCTTCGCGTACCGGGTAATTTTTGGCCATTACGTTTTTTGGCCAAAATATTTGCCGATATACAATCTTTATCCTGCCAAACAAACCGGATTCATTTGCAAAGTCAACCATGGCCGGGGTCAGAATTCCTGAATCCTTTTTTTGCGTAAATATCTGGGTCACAGCTGTATTCAACACTACGTCGGTATCATCAGTCGGTTCAAGTTCGTTCATAACCACATCGGGCACATCGGCCCCGAGAAACGTTCGTGCAAGATGTATAGACAAATACACCCCTTTCCCCCATCCAAAATCCTGCGTTCGTTTGATGAAATTCGTCCAGTTGATCCGGCTTTTCTTCCGATGAATAACTTCAGCAATATCTAAAAACGGCCGCAATCCAAATGAAAATTTGTGCTGATACGATACATGAATACAGAGATGCATCAGCAGGTCTTCAGCAGATAGACTGAATGCCTCTTCACCGGCAAAACTTATTTTTTCAGTGTACTGCCATAGTTTTTCAGGGTTAATACTGAAGTGCAAATCCGGTTTTGTGATAGTCCAGTGAATCTCAAATGCAGCAACCTCATTTTTTATCATCACCGCGAGGTGCTGGTGCTGCTCTGTTACATTCTCGATATCCTCTATTTGAACCGGGTTTACCGAGCGATAACCCATTTCGGTTAAGATCGTGTAGATCTTTTTCAGGTCCTTTTTCCGGCAGAGAATATCCACATCGTTCATCTCTCTCAAACCCGGATTCTCATACACATGATATGCGAGATAGATCCCCTTTAATAAAATAACCGGAATATCTTGTTGCTTAGAGCGGTTCAGAAGAGTTTTGATCTCTCCGAAACGGCGCAGATTGTATTTGGATACCTGGCGAAAGTACGCCCGCAAAAACTGAATGGCTTCTTCACCTTCCGGCAATGCTTCGGTTAACCCATTCACTGATAATCTGTGATAGAACATCGGAACCACACGATGTTCCGCAGCAAGATCAGCCAGCTCCTGCCACTCTTCTCTGCTCAGGTTTTTAAGTTTCCCGGCCGGAAATTGTGATCTATCCTGATGCAAACAGAGCAAAAGTAGCTCTAACAACGGCCCTTGTTTTTCGGGAATCAGATCTGTCTGTATATCTATATTCATCCGGTTTCTGCTGATTCATCAGATGCAGTTAAAATAAATATGTATCTTTTAAAACCTCACTGATATTTTAAATAAAAGCATCCAAAGCATTCCAAACCATGAATTCGCAAACACGGTTAAAACGCGCCTCTGATCTTTTTGCCTCTCCTATTGATGATGAAGTTGTAATGTTTGACACAAAAAAGGGAAAGTTTTACGGCCTCAATGAGATAGCGACAGAGATCTGGAACAACCTTGAAACACCTCTTACCGTACATGAGCTTTGCGAAGTACTGATCGAAGAGTTTGAAGTGAGCAGACAGGAGTGCCTGAAAAGCCTGCTCACATTCCTGCCCGGGCTTCTTGACAAGGGTATCATCGAAAAAGCTTAATTATAAGGTAATTGAAACAGCATGAAACTCTTTCATGCTCTCAATGCAGCCTCTTACGAATTTCCCTGATCCGGAGCGTCAGGCATACCGGGAAACTGCTCTATGCTGCGATAATCCTCTTCAAATAGTTCCGGATCTTTCCACTCCCGCTTCTTTTTGGTGGATTGAATATTAATGTTATCGGCTTCTTTTAAGAGATTGCTCTGATTCTTCATATCGATTGTGAGTGATAAATATAGGTGAATGTTTCTTATTTGATCAGCGTCATTTGACGGGTGAGAATTTGGCCTGCTGACTCCATTCTGTAGATATAGATACCACTGGAAAAGCGCGAAGCATCCCAGGTAACCGTGTAGCTGCCGGCTGACTGATTCTGATTTACAAGCAGTTCAATTTGCCGGCCAACAAGGTCGTAGATTGCCAGCCTTACATGGGCCTGTTCCGGTATATCGTAATTGATAACTGTGGAGGGATTGAACGGATTCGGATAATTCTGCTCCAGTGCAAACTGATCCGGCAGATTCCCGCCCGGCTCATCGATGAAACCGTTGTCTGCAGACCGCACAGTGATACTGTAGGGTGTTTCGCTATCCGCTTTTGCCGGTACAGGGCCCTGCGCTATCATCTCCAGCGGGCTCAATACATCCATAGCTTTCTCCGCTCCTGCCAGCTCCACGGTATAGGTAAAGTCAGCATTCAGTGGAATGGAAACGCCTGCTGTGTGGTCGTTAAAGGTCAGTTCAAATCTATCCGGCAGATTAAAATCTGTGGCTGTCAGAGTATAGCTGCCACTGTTTGTGGCACCTAAATGAACGGGCAGCATAAACTCTTCGAATGCATCAGGCAGATGGTTTATATCGAGCAAAGTACCGTCACTGTTTTTTGTTGCCAGTATAGCATGCTCTGCAGAGAGCGGCTGGAGCTGTACAGCATCTCCGGAATCATTACCTGCCAGGCCGGCATCTGTAAAATAGAGCCACGTACTGTTGCTAAGTTTATCACCCTCAAGAAAGAGCCTCACAGCTAAAGGTTCATCTCCCTGCTCCTTTCCATAAAATTCCCCGCCGGTAGATCGTGCGGATTCAGGTATTGTAAGTGATGGATTTGGTGAAGAAACATCTGATGTGCGCACAAAAAACGCCTGGAATGGCCTGATAACTCCACCCTCTAATTCACCTACATTTCCTGCTTCTGAAACCCATTCGCCATCCCCACCTCTGTTAGGATCCCAGATCCATACTGCATCCTGGAGGTCC
Organism: Balneolaceae bacterium; assembly: GCA_007123985.1. Taxonomy (GTDB): domain Bacteria; phylum Bacteroidota; class Rhodothermia; order Balneolales; family Balneolaceae; genus Rhodohalobacter. The sequence continues at coordinate 2,917 of SLGA01000174.1, forward strand.
TGATATTGAAACTCACTCCACGAAAGTGCGGAAGCCGTTGGATTACCCAGAAATGTAAATCCTTCCGGGTTTGAATTGACCGGAAGTGTAAGAGGCAGGCTGTTTTCTGTACCACTTACCGAAAGTGTTTTCGGCCAGACATTCGATTCGCTATCTGCAGGATCGTCTTTATCGAACACATAGACCAATATGCCCGAACCGGCAGCAATGGTCGGTGAAGATAAGTCAGATGTTACCGTATTCCAGTTAGTGTTGCTTGCACCTGTAGATGAATTATCCCAGGTAAAAATATTGGGGCTTGAATTGGGTGCATTCGAACCTATTGCCCCCTGTGTCCAGATGGGTTCGAGAAAATCTGAAAGTGTGGTTTCAACCGGGGCAGAGAGCATGCGGAAGCCTTCGGTGCCTGTGAGCGATGTAACGAATTGATTGCCGGATGATACAGATACGTATGATAAGCCAATTTGTCTTGATGCTCCACTTCCAAGACCTAAATCACTTTCCCATGTAATTTGCACAAATTCACCCTCAGCAATACTTAAACCAGAGATAGTATGTGATACCATCTTATCAACACCATCTTCAGTTGAATAAGAAAGTTCAGAAACTTCGAGACCATTCACGAAAACCGTCCATTCCGGAAATCTTTCTAAAGATGACCTTTCAACCCTTCCTTCATATGAAATAGTTAGATCTTCTATTGTTTCCCCTGTATTATTTTGTGTAAAGAGATCGATTGTAAATGTGCCGGATGTTCCAGTGTGTTGATATCCAAGTACATTACTATTTCCCCTTAAACCAACAGTTGAGCCTGAGCCCCAGTCGCCCTGGTAATTTAATTCATCCCCACTTGAACCTAATTTCCACTCAGAATCAACCCCATAGTCAGTAACTACAGTACTGGAAGGAAACACGAAATCTTTAAACGATTGTGTATATGGAAAATCAGTAGTATCGATATCAAAATTACCTGTAAGCTTTATATCATTTACACGAAACTGACCTCCCCCTGTAGTTTCCCTGGTTCCATTATCCCATCCTGCGATTCTGATTATTGATTCGTTTGTAATTTCATCAACCTCAGATAGGTCAAAAGAGGAGAATGTTGTTTCATCAGGTGTTGCAGGTATTGTCTCAATAATGATACCATCAATAATAATTGATAAATCTGAAGGGCCGGCACCGGTTACACGCCACTCAAATGAAATTTCTGATAGTTTTAATCTTCCATTCGGATTGATTGTAAAGAAAAAGTTTTTTGCACTTTCTACTGTAGCAGAATTCCAACCAGATGATCCCTGTGCGTAGGGTAAACTGCTCCAGGAATCTGCATTCACTTCTCCAAAAGTAATGGTTCCGGAACTTATATTAAATTCACTTGCAATGATTCCTACAGGAACATTGGTTGGCTGAGGTGATTCCCCCGTAAAAGGATATTCAACAAGTGTTTGTTGTGCATGGATTACCCCCACCCCAAACAAAAAAACCACCATAATAGTGGCGATAGAGGTTTTAATAATTCTCTTTAGAAAAGCCTGTACCGTTTGTTCCATAATATGTCCCCTTTTTAATAAAGATTTTCAGATAGCTGAATCGTTCTAAAATAGAAATCCACAGCAAAAATTACAGTTAAAATAATATAACTTTAATCTGAATATGGATTTTTGATCTGCATAAAATCCGGCCGACAATTACTTCAACAAATTCGAAAACTATTTTCAACATCTCATGTTCTTTTTAAAGGATATTTATACCACATTGTTTTCAACTTTATGCACACAATTAGACAGATTTATTTAGAAATCTATTAACCTGAATTACGACCTGCCGGTTTTCAAGAAGAGGCATCTCCACCCCCCGGGATTTCTCCGATAGGAATTGCACCATGACGATTATCTTTAATAAATTCCAATTCATTCCCATTGCGCTTCCTGGCGGCCTTGGCGGTTCAGACGCTTGAAGGAACCGGAACTGCACCGCCACGCTTCAAGGTCTTTTTTTTTAGTAAATCTCATCATCTACCACCAACCCGTCATGTCGAGCGTATTACCGGCATGTCCTTCGCCAGTACATAACACCCCCCACCCGTCATGTCGAGCGCAGTACCGGCGTGCATTTCGCCGGGACGAAGTCGAGACACACAGATCATAAATCACAAATCACAAATCGAGTAATCTCAAATCAATCTCCCTGTAATCTGATTCACCCCACCAAACCGGAACTGCACCCACACGGTGATCTTTAATAAATTCCAATTCATTCCCTTTGCGCTTCCTGGTGTCCTTGGCGGTTCAGACGTTTCAAAATATAATGTTTCAATAATTAATCCGATAACCAGTTTTCCAGATCTTTTTTTCGGCTTGCGATTTCTGTAAAATGGGTATCACCTTTTCTTTTATCGCTTATCGGCCTGTTCCTTTTTCCACTCTTTGCAGAAACGGCTATCGCACAGGTTTCACAAACCCAGGCATTCAGGCTCTCGGAAGGATACGTCCGGATTGCACAG
>SLGA01000051.1 GCA_007123985.1 Balneolaceae bacterium
AAAGAATTGAAATTTTGAATTTGTATACGAAAATTCCCCTCCTTAGGAAGGAGGGGAAACCTTGAATTTACTATAAATTGAAACTGAAAACTGTTGTAGCAAGTAAGCCATGCCATCAACCTATCAAGCCCCCGACGGCACCTCCGTCGGACATATTCACCTGAAAGTTACCGACCTTGAGAGAGCCTTAAAGTTCTACCGAGATTTGCTCGGTTTTGAGCAGACCACCATGTATGGAGATCAGGCCGCATTTTTGGCGGCCGGCGGTTACCATCATCATATAGGATTGAATACGTGGCACAGTAGAGGTGGGGCACCCGCTCCTCTAAGCAGTCCGGGATTGTATCACACCGCATTTCTGTATCCAACCCGAAAAGATCTGGCCATCATTCTAAAACGATTAATCGATGAGGGCTATCCTATCAGCGGGGCCAGTGATCACGGAGTTTCGGAAGCAATCTATCTACAGGATCCGGATGGAAATGGTGTAGAGTTATACCGGGATCGCCCCAGAGAAGAATGGGAATATACCGACGATGGCTCCGTGAAAATGGTTACCGAGCCGCTGGATCTGGAAAGCTTGTTGAAGGAACTTGAGCATGAAAAATGATTCGCATCTCCAAAGTTAATATCCTCAGAAAAATAAGTCGCTGACCTTTTACATCACTATTTTACCTTTAGGACGGGCGCTGAAAGAGTCCGATGATCACGGCATTGCCCAGATTGGGAGACTGGAACAATCCCCGCTTGTAGCAGGTGCTCTGATGCCGATGCACATGTATCAAAATGAATAGAATTTATCGTACTTGTGGAAAGAAGCCTTGAATTACAAAGACAGTGATGAAAATGATTTAGGTATCCACAACACGTAATTCATGTTGATGAATACCGGAAACGGAATCAAATAGAAGGAAGGTGCTTGAGAGGGCGGTGAAACCGTTGTAATGGGAGATTTGATCGTAATTAAAGAAGAGTAGTTGGATCTGACAAGTAATGAAGATTCCGACCTGATCTTTTTTATGCTTCATTAGACCCAAATATACAAACAGATGTATCTTTTCTTCATTCAATAAAGACTAAATAAATAATAACATTAAACATACAGATCGTCATGAGCCCTATACTTTTAACAAAACTTGATCACACAAGAATTAAGAAAAGCATTAAAACAGCCTTGAGCGAAAGAACAATCACTCAAAAAGAAGTCGATGGTTTACTTCATGAAATAAATTCGGCACAACTTGTTGAATCTTATGAAATACCTGCTGATATCGTTACTATGAACTCGATTGTAAAACTACAATTTTTGGAACTAACTAAAGAGATCCAAATTCAGATAGTTTATCCGGAAGATGCTGATTCAGCCAACAATAAGATTTCAATTTTTTCACCGATTGCAACTGCGTTGATTGGTTATAAAACAGGTGATGAAATCGAATGGTTTGTACCGGCCGGTTTAACGAAAATGAAAATTATGAAAATCATTTATCAACCTGAGAAGGTGGGTGAATTCCAATTTTGATTGAACCGATTAACATTAACCTAACAGAAGTGTAAAAATTTATCAGAGCTTAAAACAAATTCTCAGTAAAAAACAGGACGATTTCTTATCAAATGTCAATGGTAATGGTTGGTTGATTCTCTAACTTATTAAATAAACAAATAACGAATCGAAGAGAAAATAATAACGACGGAAAATACCTATGAATACAACAGAAGAAAGAGTAAAAGAGGAAGTAAATATTGGAATTAGCACTGAAAACCGGGAAGCAATTGCGAACGCACTTTCCAACGTGTTAGCTGACAGCTACGTATTGTATCTGAAAACACATAACTACCATTGGAATGTAACCGGAAAATTATTTCATTCACTGCACGCGCAGTTTGAAGAGCAGTACTCCGAACTGGCTGTAGCGGTTGATGTGATCGCAGAGAGAATTCGGGCAATTGGATTCAGAGCTCCAGGAACGTTTAAAGAGTATAGTGAGCTGACATCCATCGAGGAAGATGCCGATCAGCCGGATGCAATGGAAATGGTTCGGAGGCTGGCGTTAAGTAACGAACAAGTTCTTCGAACTGCCCGGGAAGCTTTAAAGCCAGCACAAAAGGGTGAAGATGAAGCCACGATTGATCTGCTTACACAACGATTAAATATCCACTCTAAAGCAGCCTGGATGCTTCGAAGTCATCTGGAATAGGCAATTCATAAATTCCTGACTCATATTTTAAAAGCCTGTGATATCATCACAGGCTTTTTTTATAGAGGTATGTAGGGGTGTTTCTTTAAAGACGTAAGTTACGATCACCGTGTTTTGAAGAAGCTAACAGCACCCTTTTTCCCGACAAATAGTGAAAGAAGAAAACCACAAAACGGGCTGGAAACAACGAGCACATTGGGTACCTGGCAAAAATAGAAATCCCGTGAACATACAAGCCCACTGGAATTTAGGAGTCGGTGCGTAAGCCATAAAACCATTGGCAAAGAAATGCCCTGTTCTTATCTCAGATACTGTTGGCGTTGGTTTCGCCCTGTGTTAAAATACAAAGACTATCCTCGCTTGCTTCTACAGAATGTGTAATTTCAATCGGGATTTCCACTTCGTCATATTTCATAAGTTTCACAACTCTGCTTTTCTCTATGTAAATCACAGCTCCTTCCAACACTGTTAATTTTGATTCAATGTGAGCTTTATGATCTTTTAAAATCATTCCTTTTTTGAATCCCATCATGAGAACTTTGTAGCCTGAACCATGATGAAGTGACTTTGCAACGGGATTTTCCGATGATTCTAACTCTTTTTTTAAATCTTTGATTATCATACGTTTCTTTTTTTTGGAAAGTCGTTTGTGTGTCTGTTTTTATCCTTCTTCAACCTTAAATGCATTTCAAGCATTATTTAAGCCATAAATCTTGTTCAATTCAATCTGATTCATTTTTTCCGGTAAACTTACTTTCCAGAAAGCTTAATTATGAGCTGCTCCATGCTCAATAATATTATGAATGGCAGCTATGGTATGGGTGTAATCAACATACGCTTCTACAAATGCTCTGCCTTCAGCAACCGAATGATTTTTTACTTTATCCAGTTCAGCTACTTTTTCATACTTTTCCCGAACAACACTGTTTAAATGATTATCCAATTTGATAATGAAATCTTCAATATTATCATCCAGAAGTGCACGATCAGTCATTTGAATAATCTGTATTGTGCTACCCGCCGGTTTTAACCCGGTAAAAGGTGCACCCTCTGTTTCCCGGTGTAAACGTACAAGGGTTTCAAAGAAATGCTTCTCAACAATTTCATAGATCTCATAATCACCGTCTTTCAATGCATAGGTTTTACTGAATAATGAAGTGATTTCGCTCTCCTGTTCTTCGGTAATCCATTTCAGAACTAAATCAACATTATTGTTTTTCAGAGCTTCAACAGCATCCTTAATTACAGGACCATCATACGAGTCGCAATGAGCTGAGGCGGTTTGCAAACTTAATATAAGTATGCATGATGTTAGTACAACTACAATACCTGCTTTCAAACCATTGCCTTGAGTTTTATATGCTTGAATATCCATGTTGATTTGATTTTATTCGAAAGAACGTTCACCATGCAACTATAGTAAGCAATTATAATGAGTTCGGTATTGCACAATTATGTGAGTTTGCTACAACAATCACACATTTTCTGGTTTCGTTAGATTTGCTCCAGAACGGCAGTGAGTTTCTTGAAGTAGTAAGAGGAAAGGAATGGTAAGCTATTCAAATACCCAATAGAAGTACCACAGCGCCTTTAAAAAGCAACTCCGTGACGCTGTGGTTTTCCCATAATTTTTGCTGAACCTTTCAGGCTCAACGTTCAGTTAGGCGCGGATCATCTTCCGGGTTGATGTACTCAATACCCCAGGGCCCGTTTCCATGAAGCTGAATGATGGTTCTCTCCTCTACATAACCGAACATTGGTTCGCCGGGTGGCATAATTGCCAATCCGCCAACAGGCAGTGCTCTGGTCTGATCCGGATCATACACATCCCCGTGTGCAAAGTGGAAAGTTCCCTCAAGTACTGTTACTCGTTCATATTCAGGGTGGATATGCGGCCTGACGATATATCCAGGCTCTAGTTTAATACGAAATGTAAAAGGTTCAGTACTTGAAAGATCACCTTCAATAAATGCGATGCTTGCCCCTTCACCCATTGAGGCAACCGGGCCCCATTCCAGCTCATCAGGCGTTAGCATCAGGTGATTGTTGTGCCACTGCTGTGCTGCTGCCGGTCCGCACAACAGGATCAGCAGAGCGAATAAGGTAAACATAAGACGTGATGTTTTTTCTCTCATCGTTTCCTCCATTTATTTATTGGTAAGAAATGAACCTGCATCATCCCGCCTCTACGACAAGATGCTCTATCGCAGGCTTCCCCCGGCTCCATTCTCTCTCAGCCGGAGATACAAGGTTTAAATACGTTAGATTTTTTGAAAACATCAAATTGGTGGTTAAAAACGCGGTTATTTTCAGCGAGTACCACAAAATTTGTAGATTTGTGAAGGTTTTTGCTGTGGATAAAAGCTCTTGGGCAGCTGCACTTGAAATCAAATGAGGATCTGAACTGATGAGCAGGAAGAATGTTGTCAGGTTACTGATTTATTTTAAGTTGACTGTGAGTACAAGCAAATCTTTAGAAAGTTTTGAAACATCTTTTAGATCTTCTGTAAAATCAATTGAGTAAGAATATTCTCCTTGGTTTAGAGGTGTTTCTCAAACATAATTAATAGGCTTCCGGACAATAGTATATGTTTTAGTAGTAACAATTAAATGCGTATATCTGTTAGCTAATTCAACTGACATAAATTCATTGTAATGCCCACTGCCAACGAAACCAAAATTAATATCAGTTGGATCAACTGTGCTGCTGTCGGGAAACATCGCCAAAAAAAATATCGGAAGTTATATACTCAATAGTGAATGTGTATCGTCCAAATGAAATCTTGGTACTTACCCAAGTAGTGTGTCTGTTTTTCTTCTTATGAGGCTGGTCCACTTAGCAGTAAATTTTTCAAATAATTTCATTACTACTTGATGATTTTATTGATTATGGAATTTTAGGCTTGGGATAGGGCTTGTAAAAAGCCTACGATAAATCCTGACAATATAATTGAGAATAGAAACGTCCCTAAACCAAAGAGAATTGATAATACAGTTTTGATGATTGTTTTCGTGTATTTGCCTCCATAAAAGGATTTATATGCGTATAAAAAATAGAAGAAATAGATAAGGGTAAGGACAATAGAACCTAAAGACTGGGAATTCCCTTCCAGTGGAGATGAAATAATAGCCAACACAAACAATACACCTGTAATGTATAGATTAAGAATAAGGGTTTCTATCATGTTATA
>SLGA01000015.1 GCA_007123985.1 Balneolaceae bacterium
AAACACCATCAAAATGAGGATGGGGAATATTACCTGGAAGCTCATTGCGAAGAAATAAACTCCAAACATCGTTGAGAACCAGTGTGCATCGAGCGACATCAGCCAGTCGAAACTTGCAAAGGCTACAGTGAGTGAAAATATCAGGATACCGGGTGCACTAAGATTTTGTAATACTTTTGTAAGGCCCCAGTCATTGGTTTCGTCCATCTCTACAGACACCTTGTGCAGGCGATAGCCAAGGTAACCCCAAATTCCGAAGTAGATAAACTGACGAATAACAAAAAATGGTGTATTGAGGTAAGGCACTTTTCCGAGCATAATCGGGTCATCTGCTACATAGGCAGTGTTTGTCCAGCTGTAGAGGCTGCTCATTCCGAGAATCACGGGAATCATGAAGATTGCCCAGATACCCAGGTTAGACATAAATGCTTCCGGTATTCTTCGGATAACCGTTCCCCAAGATGATTTTGTGATATGATGAATCATCACCAAAATGAGGGAAGCCAGTGCTATACTTGTGAAAAATGTAAAACTGGTTAAATAAGAGAAGAAGAACTGCTCAGAATTGAGGAAAAAACCAACTAAACTGGCAATTAATCCCACAACACCAAAACCGTAGAATGTCTTAGCAACATCGAGGTTCGATGGGAATTGAACAGAATCAGTTAGTTTGGGACTTGTTGAAGCCATGTAATTACCTTTATTTCTCGAATTTTATTCGTCTGATAATGATCTGATAAATTCAACCAGAGATTGAAGTTCGCTTTCATTTAAATGAGTGTATGGTACCATCACGTTGTCATAACCTTCAACAATAAGTACTTCAGGTTCTAAAATTGACTCGATGAGGTAATCTTCGTCTGCAATTGCAGAGGTACCATCGGTGAAGTTTCTTTCAGCTCCATAGAGGCCGGCAAATGTTGGCCCAACACCGTCTCTGCCATCAAGTGAATGGCAAGCCTGGCAGGCATTCTGTATATAGAGTCGTTCGCCTCTTTCAGCAGTTACTTCATCACTTGCACCGGCAGCTCTTGCAGCCGCAATAGCTTCGAGGCGTGCTTGTTCTTGTTCATACAGATTTCTAAGCTCTGCCAGATCAACATCAAATCTATCCATTTCAGATTCGCGTACATTCTGGCTGGCTTGCAATGCGCGTACATAGGCTACAATCGCCCATCGGTCTTCTACATTAATCTGTGTTGCATAAGCAGGCATATTACGAATACCGTTTGCAATGGCTGAGTAGAACTCTCCATCAGGCATGTTACGGCTGCTCTCACTGTGGAATGTAGGTGCAGGTACATATCCGTATCCGCCGGTCATAATAATTCCCTGGCCATCGCCTGTACCACCATGGCACATTTGGCAATACACATCGTAACGTTCACGGCCTCTGTTCAGAAATTCACGTGTAAGTTCAAAAGGGATTTCATCCACATACTCTCCGGAATCATCCACTCCTTCAAAGAGTACGGTGTCATGGCGGAGCATTCCCCGTGCAACGGTGCCTTCAACAGGCATTCTCATCGCCATGCCATCTTCAAAGAACTGGTTCTCCTGCTGGGCATTAAACCTTTCCTGAAAATTCATGTTAAAATGGTGGCGGATAGGAGGTTTATCCGTTTTCTGGCCCCTGCATGACATCATCACAACAGAAACCAATAGAAGCGCTAATAGTTTTAAGGCCAATTTCATACGTTGAATCGATCTTGAGAAATTAAATGTGGCGATGAATTACTCATCGAATATCCTTTCAATATTGGTTGCACCTGCTCCTTCGAGAAGCTTTTGCACTTTTTCATCATCAAACTGAGGATCTTCTGTTTCAATGCAAACAAAGAATCCGTCGTCGGTTACTTTCTTAAAGTTTTCTGAATTGAACAGCGGATGGTTCAATTTAGGGAGGCCGTTCAGGAAGAACATTCCAAATACAGCCCCAAATGCTGATAAAAGTATAGTCAATTCGAAAACTACGGGTATCCAGGCCGGTATGTTCATCAATGTTTTACCACTGATGTTTAATGGATAATCATAAACCGACATATAATAGATCATGGCAAATGCACCGGTTAATCCGGCAAGGCCATGTACGGCTACAATCCATCCCAGCTTCGATTTCTTCAGGCTCATTGCCTTATCCATCCCGTGAATGGGGAACGGACTGAAGGTATCGTAATTTCGATATCCATTATCGTTGATCAGCTTTGCAGCTTCAATCAGTTCTTTTGGATTTCTGAACTCGGCAAGAATACCGTAGAGTTTATTATCTGAAGTTTCTTTTTTCATCGGAAAATAGTTTAAACAGATTTACGTGTTGGTTCCGGTATCTCAACCACTGGCGGAACGTAATTGCCGTCATTATCATAATTATGCGGATCGGCTTGCGGCATTACACCTTTCAGCTCTGCTACTGCAACCATTGGTAAAAATCTCAGGAAGAGCAGGAAGAAGGTGAAAAAGAGGCCGAATGTACCAATGTAGGTAACAACATCCCAGAAAGTGGGGGAGTAGTAACCCCATGATGATGGTAAAAAGTCGGTTGATAATGATGTTACAGCAATCACAAATCGCTCAAACCACATCCCGATGTTTACCACAATGGAAATGAAGAAAGTAAACCCTACATGCCGGCGTAATTTCTTCGACCAGAAAAATTGTGGAGATAACACATTACAGGTTATCATAATCCAGTATGCCCATGCATATGGTCCGGTTGCTCTGATTATAAATATCGCTTTTTCGTACTCAACACCACCATACCATGCAATAAAGAACTCCATAGCATAAGCAAAACCAACCATCGATCCGGTAACAAGAATAATAATGTTCATCTTTTCGATGTGATCTACCGTCATGATATCCTCAAGTTTGTAGATCTTACGCACAATAATCATGAGTGTAAGTACCATGGCAAAGCCGGAGAAAACAGCACCTGCCACGAAATATGGAGGAAAAATTGTTGTATGCCAGCCAGGTATCAGGGAAACTGCAAAGTCAAAAGATACAATTGTGTGAACAGAGAGTACCAACGGAGTGGCAAGGCCGGCAAGAAGCATGTACGATTTTTCGTAATTCCACCAATGGCGGTTACTGCCTCTCCAACCAAGCGCAAATGTTCCGTAGATTAATTTACCAAATTTGCTTTTTATTCTGTCTCTAAGTGTAGCAAGATCAGGAATCAAGCCTACATACCAGAACAGGAATGATACTGTAAAATAGGTTGATACAGCAAACACATCCCATAACAGCGGACTGTTAAAGTTGGGCCACATGGCCATTGAATTCGGAATGGGAAATACCCAATAGATAACCCAAATACGGCCTACGTGAATAGCTGGGAAAATACCTGCACACATAACCGCAAAAATGGTCATCGCCTCAGCAAAACGATTAATGGCTGTTCTCCATCCCTGGCGAAACAGAAAGAGGATCGCAGAAATTAATGTTCCGGCGTGGCCAATTCCTACCCACCAAACAAAGTTAATAATAGCCCAGCCCCATCCAACAGGCTGATTTAGGCCCCAAATTCCAGTTCCTTCCCAAAAGAGATAAGCGATAGAAACCAGCAAAAGAAGTAACAGTATATTCGAGATACCGAAGGCAATATACCAGGCCGTTGGTGTAGGCCTCATATTGATATCGGTAACCATTGCCGTGATATCTTTAAAATCGTGATTACCCTTTACAAGAGCGGGCTCCGGAACGTATTCGTACGTTTTACTCATGTTCAGTCTGTTGCGATTATATATCCTTTATGAATTATGCTAATTCAGGGTTTTTATTAGTTAGTTTTGCCAGGTATGACGTTCTTGGACGAACGTTCATCTCCTCGAGCATTACGTAATTTCTGTCGTTTCTTTTCTTGATGGAAACTTCGCTGTTAGAGTCGGTCAAATCACCAAATGAGATTGCATTGGCCGGGCAAGCTTGCTGACAAGCTGTTTTTACAGCACCATCTTCAGGTTTTCTGGACCCCGTGGCAATCTTAGATTTGATCTTACCGCGGTTCACTCTCTGCACGCAGTACGTACACTTCTCAATTACACCACGGAAACGAACGGTAACTTCCGGATTCATAGCCATTTGTATGATCTCAGGATCGTCACCTGTGGTTAGATACTCTTTAGTGTAGTTGAAAAAGTTAAATCTTCTAACTTTAAACGGGCAGTTATTGGCGCAGTAACGGGTACCGATACATCTGTTATAAGTCATTTGATTGATGCCATCTTCACTGTGTGTGGTAGCAGCAACAGGACAAACCTGCTCGCAGGGGGCAAGTTCACAGTGCATACACGGTACCGGCTGGTGATAGGCTGTCGGATTGTCAACATCACCTTCGTAGTAGCGGTCGGTTCTGATCCAGTGCATGGCTCGTCTTCGGCCAACTTCACGTTTACCAATAACCGGGATATTATTTTCTGCCTGGCAGGCAATGGTACAAACTCCACAGCCAAAACAGGAGTTCAGATCGATAGTCATACCCCATTGCGGCTGATGATCAGGTCCGTATTGCTCAGTAAAGAGTGAAACTGGTCCCTGATCGGCAGTTCCGCGTGCTTCAGCTTCTTTCATACCCGGTACTGCAAACCCGTGGAAGCTCTCGAAAGAGGCAAAATCAGGTTTTTCTTTATACTCATCGAGAGTAGCCGTTCGAATCATGTCGCGCCCTTCGAGGGTGTGATGATCTTGTACGGATGCAATCTCGTAGGTTGTACCGGTAGGCTCAACAGTAGCTGCCTGTACAAACATATTTTCAGTGGTACGCAGGGGGTATGTATCAACTCCAACCCCATCGGCTATACGCCCGATATTTTCACGCCCGTAACCAACAGTAAGTGTTATAGAATCATCGGCATGGCCGGGCTCAACCCAGGCTGCAATTTCTATGGATGTGCCGCCTGCAGAAATTCGCACTTTCGGTACATCGTTGTTTCTGAAACTTCTACGTGGATTTATGCCAATTTTTTCTGCAGTTGCAGCACTCATCAGCGCCACATTATCCCAGGTAATTTTAGTCATTGGTTCGGGGAGTTCTTGCAACCACCCAATATTGGCAAAACGTCCATCAAATAGCCTTACATCCGGCTTGATGGCAATTTCAATTCCATCAATTGCCTGCCGGGACAATGCATTTTGCAAAGATGATGCAAAGTTTCCTGATAGTGAGACACTTTGAACATCGAAACTGCTGTCACTATCGAGCCCTTCGTGAAGAATTTCTTCCCACCTGCGGTTAAAATCAGATGTGATGACAGAGCTCCAGGTTTCCTGAACGAGATCGTAACCGGTACTCTCCTCGCCGCTAAGAATTGTGTTTATAAATTCAATTTCACTCAATCCATCAAAAAGAGGAAGAATTTGCGGCTGTATGATGGAGCTTTGCCCGGTGAATGATAAACCATCCCCCCATGCTTCTAAATAGTGTGCTCTGTTTACATGCCAGTTACAAACTCTGGAAGTTTCATCATAATAGTCAGACAGATGGATCGATGTATCAACGTTACCAAGTGCCTGTGCAAGATCAAGATCGGCCGGTGCATTGTAAGCAATATTTCCGCCAACCAGTACTACAGTATCATAAGCACCTGCCTTCATTTCATCGATTGCACTCAGAAATGCTTCATTCTCATTTCTGTTTTCTCGGTACGGTAATTCGTGGTAAGTAACTGTATTTCCGCTGTTCCCAAGTGCAAGGTTCATTGCAGCAACAGCTGCATGAGTTTCAGCTGAATGCTCGGCGCCTGCAGTTATAATGGATTGACCTTGCGCATTCAGTAATTCTTCTGCGAGTTTGTCGATCCAGTCATGGGTAGAAAATTCGTTAGAAACTCCGCTGAATGCATCCAGTCCGTTTACTGTCTCCGACAGTTTAGCAGCAAGCGCAAATGTAAATGGTGCTATCTGAGATGTTTTCAAACGCAGTCTGTGATCTGCATAGGAACCGGTGTTTGTAAATGCATTTTCAATGCTGTAAACGCGCGACATTGAGTCTTCAACTGAATCAACTTTTCGCCTTGAGGTGATTTTTAGTGCGTTTTCAACACTGTTTTTTCCGGATTGCGGATTCATAAAATCATCATCAAGGGTAATCACCACATCTGCCTGATCATAGTGATTTACCGTTCTCAGCCGCTGTCCGAAGGCAATTTGTGTACCCTCAATTGCATTATTTTCAGAAAATGGTTCGTAGGTTACCCAATTAGCATTGGTAAATGTGTTCAGCAGATTGTCTTTAATTCTGTGATAAGTTGGTGATGAAGTGGCTTCATCAATAAACAGAACTCTGCGGGAATTATCGGAAAAATGCTCTTGTACAAACTCGTAAAAATCTTCTTTAGATACTTTTTCACCATTTTGTCGGGGAGAACGGGATCGGTCAGGATCATACATGCCCAACACACTGGCCTGATGGTAAATATTTGTACGGCCACCACTGGCTGGATGATCAGGATTTCCCTCAATTTTTGAAGGACGACCTTCATTATTGGTAATAAGCAATCCCGTTACGCTATCCTGGAATGGCATGCTTGTGGCATAAAACAGTGGTTCACCGAGAACCATATTCTCAGGTTGTCGGGAGTAGGGAAGAATTTTTTGAACCGGTTTGCGGCAAGATGCAAATCCTGCGAGTGCGATGGATGCTCCCATTACCCGCAGAAAACTTCTTCGGGAAACCTGGTCGGTCAGTTCAGTAGCATTTTCCGGAAATTCTCGCTCAGCATAATTTTTATACTCTTCATTTTGAGCGAGCTCATTTAAGCTTTTCCAGTAAGTAGTTTGATTCGACTGATCACTCATTTCTTAGAGGGTATTTTGTTTTTAAAATCGTGTTTGTGCAAGAAGTGCACAGGGAATGATGTTAAAAGTGGCAGCTCTGACAGTATGTTGGAGCGTTTATGTTGTGTTTTGCTACAAGCTCTCGTCCCAGTTCAAGCTGATTTTCTGCTACATATCCCATTGTAGTTACTTCAGAAACCGGTCTCACATGTTTTTCAGGTTCCCTGTGGCAATCGAGACACCATCCCATACTCAAAGGCATTGCCTGGTAAACAACTTCCATTCTGTCAACCCGGCCATGGCAAGATTCGCAGCCAACACCAACATTAACGTGTGCTGCATGGTTAAAATAGGCGTAATCGGGCAGCATGTGTACCTTAACCCATTCAATTGGTTTGCCTGACTCCCAGCTTTCCCGTACAAGAGCAAGATCTTCACTGTCGGTTTTGATCTGGCTGTGGCAGTTCATACATGTTTGAGTTGCCGGAATGTTTGCATATTTAGATTCTGTTACCTGAGTATGGCAATATTGGCAATCCATACCAAGCTGCCCAACATGAACCTGATGGCTAAATGGAACAGGTTGTTCGGGTGCGTAACCAACATCAAGAAATTCTGGGGAAGCAAAATACCATACTGCAAATACGATGGCATTTAAAATGATAATAGAACCAACAAGTATTCGGCGTGGTGCTTCATTTGTCCACTTTGGAAAAATCTGAGCCATAAAAAATATCTTTTACCTATTAAAAAAACTGTTGATCGGCTTTCAGCCTGAAAAGGTACCGAATATAGACATATTCAAACAGTACAAAGTATCCGAGCAACAATATTTAAAATGATTCTAAATTGCAGGCACTCTGTACCTGTCAGGCATTTTTTGAATTGTGGATTAAGATATGATACAGATTAGAAAATTGCTTGGAAATCGAAGGTATTTTTTTCGAATGATATTGTGTGTTGAAAGGTTAATCAGTTCGAAAAAAGATGTAAATGAAAAGGTTTGGATGATAGAAGGTTAGATCTTTCTTCCCTGTAGTTACGAATCATGTAATTATTGGAAAACTGCAATAATTACAGTAAAACTGTGCTAATCAGTTAAAAATAAATAGGCAAAAAACACTATTTTTGAGCGTATAAATAAAGAATCATGAAGTTTAGAGTAAAATGGACCAATCTTTAAGTGATCAATTAACAGTACAGTTTTTAAAAGAGATAAGTGTAAAGAAAGCTATTGTGGTTATCCTGTTAATAAGCACAGTGGCTTTTCTCTTTTTAATTTATCTGCTCTATTTTCGCGAAACAGCAGATGAAACGGCATCATGGGTGCATCAGTTACCGGCATTGAATGCTTTTCTGAATAGTGTAAGCACGGTATTAATTTTAGCAGGGTTCTGGGCTATCAAACAGAAGAAATATATCAGACACATGAAGCTCATGCTCACTGCTTTTATAACATCAAGCCTGTTTCTGATAAGCTACTTGCTCTATCACAATTTTGTGGGACATACTCCATTTCCCGGAGAAGGCGCTATACGGCCGGTCTATTTTACTATTTTGATTTCTCACATCATTTTATCTGCATTTGTGGTGCCGCTTGTACTCACCAGCTACTATTTTGCATTTGCCGGTAAATTCAAAACGCACCGAAAAGTATCTAAATGGACCTTCCCTATCTGGCTATATGTATCTGTTATGGGAGTTGGGATCTTTTTTATTGTGAATGCTTATGTTTCCTAAGCACACAATTAATCAACTCTAAATTCATATAGACTAAAGTTCAATCAGCAATAAAAAAAGGCTCGCAGTAGTAACTCTGCAAGCCTTTTGATGATGTTTAACGGACTGATTTAGCCTAAAAACTTATCTCCGGGTTTCGGAATAATCACTTCGGCATCAGATACCTCAGCTACGAATGATTTAAAATCTTCGGGCGATCCGGTAAGAACCGGAAACGTTCCGAAATGAACGGGTATGGCAATTTCAGGCTCGAGCATTTCACAGCAGAGTGCTGCTTCTTCAGGCCCCATAGTATAGTGATCGCCAATTGGCACAGCAACTACATGCGGAACGTACAAATCGCGATACAACTCCAGATCTGAGAATATATTGGTATCTCCCATATGGTAGAAGCAGATGTCATCTTCAAATGAAAGTATTAAACCACCTGCTTCACCGGCATACTCGCCGCCAAAGGATGAACTGTGATTGG
Source organism: Balneolaceae bacterium (assembly GCA_007123985.1). Taxonomy (GTDB): domain Bacteria; phylum Bacteroidota; class Rhodothermia; order Balneolales; family Balneolaceae; genus Rhodohalobacter. The sequence goes on from SLGA01000015.1 coordinate 8,990, forward strand.
CATTCACAAGGGTAACTGAAAAATCATCAAAATTTACGGTACCGCCTTTATTGAATTCAATTCGCTGATCTTCTTTTAGCCCATTTTTTTTGAGAAGATGGGAGAGTTCAACCTGAGCAACAACTGTGCATCCCGTTTTCTCTGCAATTTCGATCGTATCACCCACGTGATCTTCGTGCCCGTGAGTAAGCAGTATGTAATCCACATCATCGGGGTTTTTGAACTCATTGGGTGTGGTTGGATTACCGGACAAAAACGGGTCTATATAAATGACCTTGCCGGTTGGAGATTCAATTCGAAATGCTGAATGGCCAAGCCACCACGCTTTAATATTTGTTTCCATCACTGATTTCTGTTTGGTTTGAGTTAGCATTATATATAGTAAACAAAAAGCTTATGTAATTCGTTGGAGCAGGTACATACTCAATGTAAGCTTTGCTTAAATCAGTTTACTTATTTCATGGATATTGTTATTTAGCTGATTACATTGTATAAGCAGGGCATCACAGAATCCAAGATTCAAGGCAGAATATTTAATTTACAATACGTAACTCAAAACTGTATTTCTATGGCAAACCGTATAAAGATTCATCCTGATAATCCTCATAAAAAAAAGATTTTTGAGCTGACTGACGAGCTTATAAATAGTGGGGTAGCACTCGTTCCAACCGACAGCCAGTATGCATTGGTTTGTGATTACAAGAATAAGAAGGGTATCGATCGAATCAGGCAAATCAGGCAGCTGGGTAAACGCGATCATCTAACGGTAATGTGCTACAGCCTTGAACATGCTTCAACGTTTGGTCTGCTTTCGGATGATAATTTTAAACTCATCAAACGCCTCATACCCGGGCCATACACCTTTGTATTACCCGCCACACGCGAGGTTCCGCGTTTATTAACACATCCTAAAAAGCGTACTGTGGGAATTCGGGTGCCAGATTATCCCATCTGCCTCGAAATGGTAAAAGAGCTCGACAGACCGGTAATAGCAATTACTGCTAAGCTTCCCGGTGTTGAGCACGGGCACCCCGGAGATGGCGATCGCGAACTTTTCCTCAGCCGGTTTGATAATATAGTAGATGTGACGATCGATAATCAGGAACCGCTTGAATCACTCGAAACAACAGTTCTGGATCTAACCGGAGAGAATCCAACTATTTTGCGGGAAGGCCTTGGGATGGATCGTTTATTGGAGGCACTGGCACTGCAGGGAATGGAACTTGAAGAGCAACCGATATCATAAAGAAAGAATATGAGTTTTTTAAACGGACTTAGAGGTGTTTTTGGGGGTACAGTTCCCGGAGATTTCAACTGGAATATACCGCAAAAGCAGGATGATTTGCGATATGTGTTCGGGCCGGATTCAGGCACTCATTTACTTTACAAACACAGTAACAGTTGTGGGGTGTGTTTTTTTTCAAAGAAAAGTGTGGAGACGGTTATGAAGCAGCGGCCGGATTCACTCACATATCATTTTGTGGAAGTGAGGCAGAACAGAGATATCTCAAATTTAATTGAGAGCCTTTCTGGGATTAAACATGAATCCCCGCAAGCTTTGATAATTCACAACGGCACTCTTGTCTGGCACGCATCTCACGGATCCATAACCGATGCAGGTATTGAGAAAGCACTTGATACGCTACCGGAGGCAGCGAGACTGCCAAAACATAACGACTGAATGTTCAAACGTGGGCACTATTAACTAAATAATTTATTGAAATTTTCAGTGTAATCAGGTTTTATTATACCTTTTTCGGTGATGATTGCGGTGATAAGATTATTGGGTGTCACGTCAAACGCAGGGTTATAGACAGGTGTTTTTTTTGGAGCTGTCTGCTTACCGGAAAATGCAGACACTTCAGCATCGTCCCGTTCTTCAATTTCGATTAGCTTTCCGGTTTCAAGATTCATATCGATGGTGGAATATGGAGCGGCCACGTAAAACGGAATGTTGTGGGCATTTGCCAGAACGGCCAGCATATAGGTTCCAATCTTATTTGCCGTATCTCCGTTTTTGGTAATGCGATCGGCACCGGTTACTATCAGATCAACTTTTCCCTGTTGCATGAGAAATGCCGCGGCTGAATCGATATTGAGAGTGTGAGGAATTCCCGATTTTTTGAGTTCCCATGTAGTAAGCCGTGCACCTTGCAGTAAGGGCCTGGTTTCATCAACCCAAACCATATCTACTTTACCTGCCTGGTGGGCATGCAAAATAATTGAGAAAGCAGTTCCAAATTCTCCCGTAGCGAGCCCGCCAGTGTTACAATGTGTGAGAATTCGTGCGTTTTCAGGCACCAGTTCGGCTCCATTCAAGCCTATATCTTTGCAAAGGCGCCTGTCTTCCTCGTGTATGGTGATAGCTGTCTGGAGAACAATCTCTTTCAGCTCATCAATAGAGGAATCTTTTCGGGCATAGATGGTTTTCAGAATTCTGTTTATAGCCCAGGATAGATTCACTGCCGTTGGACGCGATGAGTTCAGATATTCGCCAATTCGCTGCGATTCGGAATAGAACATATCAAAGCTCTCCATGGAAAAGTCCTTAATTCCCAGGTACAAACCATAGCCTCCTGCTATACCAATTGCAGGAGCTCCCCGAACCCGTAGCTTTTTAATGGCGTCCCAAACCTGCCCTACAGTACTAAGCTCACTGTACACTTCTCGTTTTGGCAAAAATGTTTGATCGATTATACGAAGTCTTCCCTCGATCCACTCTATAGATTGAAAAGTAGTGTCTGAATTATTCATAGTTCATCATTTATTTATAAAATAGGCATATCATTAATAGATATAAACTTGATTCCTGTGCAAGAGGTAGGGAATCACCTGATGCCATCTTAAGAACCTCCCCTAATACACAATCAGGTTTCTACTCTTCTCTGTCTGTTACAGAATTATATATCATAAAGCAGCAATAAGGAAAGGATCAGAAAAATTAAAAAGTATCTGTTCCGCAACTACAAATAAATGAGATGAGGTAAGGTTATGATTTTAAAGAAAAATGTTGGTTACATGGATTCAATTATACGTGTTATTTTAGGCACATTAATAGTAGCACTTGGCTTGTACTTCGACAGCTACTGGGGCTTTATCGGGTTAATTCCCGTAATTTCGGGTGCTATTTCATTCTGCCCTGTGTACAGGGTTCTAAGAATGTCAACAATGGACCCGAACCTTGAAAGAGAAAATTAAGGGATACAATTAGGAATCAGGAGAGAACTAATGTGAAATCAGGAGTCTGATAAAGAGAGAGAATATCAAAAGGGAATCGATAACATCGGTTCCCTTATTTTTTTGTTAACATTTCGTTACAACTCTGCTTAAAAATGAGTTGTAGAGCAGGTGAAAATTGAGTTACTTAACTGCCATTATTTATCTGTAATCAGAAAACCAGCTATGGAATTTATTGGAAAATCCAGGGATAACCGAACATTTGATGCAATTGTTATAGGCTCCGGAATGAGCGGCGGATGGGCCGCAAAAGAGCTATGTGAACGAGGATTGAAAACTCTTGTTCTGGAGCGGGGACGACCGGTTAAGCATCGCGATGACTACCCTACAGCAACCAAAGATCCATGGGAGTTTCGTTTTAGAGGGCGTTTACCTCACGATGAGCTTGAAAAAAATCCCATTGTAGCCCGTTGCTATGCATATGATGAAACCACTGAGCACTTTTTTGTGAAAGATAAGGAGCATCCCTACCAGCAAGAAAAACCGTTTGACTGGATTCGAGGATATCAGGAGGGGGGAAAGAGCCTGATCTGGGCACGACAGGGACAGCGCTGGAGCAGGTATGATTTTGAAGGACCCGCCCGCGATGGTTATGGCATTGAGTGGCCTATCACCTACAACGAGATTGCACCCTGGTACAGCCATGTAGAGCATTTTGTAGGCTGGAGTGGAAATAAAGACGGGCTGGATCATCTGCCGGATGGAGAGTTTTTACCCCCTTTTGAGCTGAATTGTGTTGAAAAAGAGATCAAAGAAAAAGTTGAAGCTGCATACAGCAACCGACATATACTGCATGGGCGTTGTGCCCATTTAACAGAGCTTCGCCAAATACACCTCCAGCAAAACAGGGGACTCTGTATGGCTAGAAATCTCTGCTATCGTGGTTGTCCTTATGGTGCCTACTTCAGTTCTAATTCGGCCACGCTGCCATGGGCAGAGAATACCGGAAACCTGACAAAAAGAACGCATGCGATTGTGGAATCCATTATTTATGATGAAGCCACAGGCAAAGCTGCGGGTGTTCGGGTGATTGATGCAAACACCAAAGAAGCCAAGGAATATTATGCCAGAATTATTTTTGTAAATGCTGCATGCCTCAATTCAAATCTGATATTGCTCAACAGCAAATCAAATCGTTTTCCGGACGGACTTGGGAATGATAATGGTTTACTTGGAAGATATATCACCTTCCACAACTACCGTGGTTCGTTAACAGCGCAAATGGAAGGTTTTGAAGATCAATACTATTACGGACGCAGGCCCACTCAGGCAATCATGCCATCGTTCAGGAATGTGTATGGGCAGGACAGTGATGCAGACTTTCAGGGGAAATATTTGATTGCATTCGGTGCGGCAAGACAGGGTTGGCAGCGCGGTGTGCGAGAGGATTCTATTGGTTCAGAATTAAAACAGGAAATGGCCTCACCCGGCAGCTGGAATGTTTTTATGATGATGCAGGGTGAAACCGTACCTCGATATGAAAATCACGTACGTTTGAGCGAAACGGAGACTGATCCATGGGGAATCCCTCAGCTTATTACTTCGGTTGATTACACCGATAATGATGAAAAACTTCTAAATGATTTTCATACACAAGGTGCCGAAATGCTCGATTTGGCCGGTGCAAAAAACATCCGTACCACTGATACCCGGCAGGCACCGGGGCTGGATATCCATGAAGTAGGTGGCGCAAGAATGGGTAAAGATCCTCAAAACTCAATACTTAATGAGTGGAACCAAATTCACGGATGCAAAAATGTTTTTGTTACAGATGGTGCGGCATTCAGTTCTGTAGCAATTCAAAATCCGTCGCTCACATTTATGGCGCTTACTGCCCGGGCAGCAAACTACGCAGCCGATGAAATGCAAAAGGGTAACCTGTAACAGATTAACAGTATCACTGTTTTCTGTTTCCGTTCAGCTGGATACACTCTTTAAGGGGTTTGGTGTCGAGATTAAGTTCATCCGCAATCTCTTCTATCAAATCAATTTTGTATGATTTCATCTCCCCATTACTGCCGGTTATGATATCAGAAATAATTCGATTACTCAGAATGTAGTTTGCAAATTCTGTGCCGTAAATTTTTTCTATCTGCTCTTTTACAGGCTTGAAAAATGAACTTTTCAGTGAATTTACCCTCAGCTTTTCAGCCATCATAAGTTTGTATTCTTCTGAATCGAGCTGCCTTTTTGCAGGTTTTTTTTGGGATAATCCGTTGTTCTCAGCCTCTGTTTGCGCATCGGAAAGCAAGTGGATGATTTCGTCGGACACCTCTTTCGTTTTTAGTTTTTTATAAATATCACGGCGGCTCAGCCAGTGAATTCGTTCTGCCTGATTTTTTGCGAGTGTTTTGATGAGATTATTATCCACAATCTGGAAAGGTGGCTTATTGTATTTTTCCGCAAGTTTATCCCGCCAGTAAAGAAGCTTTTTATAGATATACCACTCATATTCGGTGAAATGGTTTTTGTCTCTCTCTTTTACAATTTCGTTGTGATTGATGTCGCTGTAATTCAGCTTGTTCAGAGCCGCATTTTCCTCTTCAATCCATACTGCTATTTTTTCTGTTGAGATTTTTTCATCAAACAGACGTTTTAGTTTCAGCAGATGAAATACATCATCAGCCGCGTATGCAAGCTGTTTTTCAGTAAGCGGCCGTTTAAACCAGTTGCTTTTTTGGGATGATGATACCGTCTCCACATCGAGAACGTCCTCAACAAGATTGGTAAGCGACATCGCAGGGTAGTTGAGCATGCGAGATACGATGTCAAGATCGTACATATTTTTCGGAAAACAGCCGATCGAGTGAAGCAGCCTAAGGTCTTCATCAAAAGAGAAACATACTTTTTGCACCGAATGGTTTTCAAGTAGTGGGAAGAGGATTTTTATGTCCAGATCTGGGCTTAATGGATCGATGAGATAGCATGTATCTCCGTCAAAAATCTGTACAAGGCAGAGGTTAAATCCGTATCGATGGAAGTTTTTGTCGAATTCCAGATCAATGGCTATTTGCTCGTATCTCTGTAGTTTTTTTGTGCACGTTTCTAAATCTTCTGATTTTTCAATCAGCTCTACCGTATTGGTCATATCGTAATTTTATTGGATAATAGCGTAGCTAAAATAGGCTTTTTCCACCAAATTACCGGTCAATTTCGAGCGTTTCTTTTCGCTTTACTAATGTAAGAATGGTGTATTCTGCAACAAGATTATTTTCCTGATTGATTACCTCCACAGCGAACCAAACCATCCCGTAAGGAAATTTATCAGATTTACGTTGCTGTCTCTGGGTTTTTTTCTTCACAATTAGTCGTGCACGAATGGTGTCGCCCGGGAAAACCGGTGCGGTAAATCGTAAATCTTCGAGCCCATAGTTTAGAAGAACTGGTCCTTCATCAGGATGTACAAACAGGCCTGCAGTAGCAGAAAGAACAAAATAACCGTGCGCAACAATTTTCCCGAACATGGATCTTGCAGCTGCATCAGGGTCTGTATGTGCATAGAAATGGTCACCCGTTAAATTTGCAAAATCCGCTACATCCTGTTTTGTTACGGTTCGTTTTTCGGTGGTTAGAGCTTCTCCGATTTTGAGCTCCTCGAAATACTTCATAAAAGGATGGGTTGCTGACTCATTCGTTTTCGCGCCTTTTATGTATTGCTTAGTGATGTGTTGAATTGTGGTAGGTGAACCCTGAAGGGCAACCCGTTGCATGTTGTGCAATACCGCTCTGTAGCCGCCGAGCTCTTCACCTCCGCCAGCGCGTCCCGGCCCGCCATGTACAAGAGATGCAATCGGTGACCCATGCCCCGTTGATTCTCCTGCAGATTGTTTATTGATAACCATAAACCTTCCGTGAAATGGAGCGCATTCCATCACAATTTTTGCCGCAATCTCATCATCAGCAGTGAACAAAGAACCCACAAGCGAACCGTCTGCTTTGTTGGCGATTGTTATGGCTTCATCAACTGTTTTATATGGCATTAAGGTTGTAAGCGGACCGAATGCTTCAATCGTGTGAACTTCGTCCACTTCAACAGGTTTATGGCAAACAAGCAGACGGGCATCAGAGTATGCACCGTTCAAATTATCACCTGCATAAACCGACTCTGTTATTTCACTAAGCTTTTGAGCCTGTTCTTTGAAACGTTCTGCCTGCTGAGTGCTTGCGAGCGGTCCCATCCGGGTTTCTTTCAGGGACGGGTCACCGGTAACAGTATTATCCAGGCGAAATTTAAGAGCATCAATCACATCATCGAGGCGACTTTCAGGTATAATGGTTCGACGGATTGCCGTACATTTTTGCCCGGATTTTACCGTAATTTCGTTAGCTACCTCTTTAATAAAAAGATCAAATTCTTCCATATCAGGGGTTATGTCCTCACCCAGGATGGAACAGTTCAGTGAGTCGGCCTCAAGTTTGAAGTGCACATTGTTTTCAATAACAGACGGATGAGCTTTCAGTTTTTTTCCTGTTTCTGCTGACCCTGTAAATGCAATCGAATCCTGGCTGGTTAATTGGTCAAAAAGATCGCCGGGAATATTGGCTGCAATAAACTGTACAGACCCCTCCGGAAGAATTTCTGATTCAATGATATCCCTGAAAACTTCACAGGCCAGGTAGGAGCCCAGTGGAGATGGTTTGATAATAGATGGCAACCCTGCAATGAATGCAGGAGCAAGTTTTTCGAGCATTCCCCAAATTGGAAAATTAAATGCGTTGATCTGAACAGCCAAACCACGGCGTGGTACGCATATATGCTGCCCGGTGAATGTGCCTTTTCTTGAAAGAGTAACCTCCTGTCCTTCAACATGCCAGGGCAGATCAGAGAGATTTCGCCTTGCCTGGCTCGAAATTCCAAATGCAGTGATGATACCTCCTTCAATGTCAATCCAGGAGTCGCGACGAGTGGCACCGGTATGGGTGGATATTTTGTAATACTTCTCTTTTCTCTCGAGCAGGTACTGTGCAAGAAATTTAATTTTAAAAGCTCGCTCATGGATGGTAAGCTCTCTGATTTGTGGACCACCAACTTCTTTGGCATATCGGCACATTGTGCCATAATCAAGATCTGCTTCGTTGAAAACAGCTACGGGCTTACCATTTACGGCGCTTTTTAGTTCGGTTTTTTTCCCTGACTGGATCCATTTTCCACAGGAATAGGAAGAGACTTGTATCATACTTTCAATAGGTTATGGTATTCCTTTGAATATAGTGAATAGGGGACAGAAATCAGGAGGGCTTTTCGGTAAGAATGTTGCAGTTTACTCACTTCTTCGATTTTTATCGTTCACGTTAGAAGTGTTACCGTATTGAAGATCTTCAGGTCAACATGATGTAGTAACGGCACTCTTCGAAGGATCCTTGAGCTATATTCAAAAATCTCGCTTTTTCTGCATTTCCTCTTTTTTTAAAACCTTCTGCAATATTTGCAGGGATGGAAATGGAAGCTCTCCGAAATTGTAATGTGAGCTCATTTCACCCAAATTTTTAAAAATAATATGTTTTCCTAACTCCTGACCTACCCTTTCTCCTCTCCCCACGTTTTATACTCACCTGATTGATCTTTCCTTCCATCCGGCACCT
>SLGA01000242.1 GCA_007123985.1 Balneolaceae bacterium
CAGCGCCAATAAATTGATTTTCATTCTCCTGAAGGTGTTCAACTACATGGTTAATATTTGTTCGCACGCCGATTCCCGTAATTTCATCAGACTGCGTTACAGAGTTATCAAAAAGAAAGTATTCATATTCAAATTGATCACTTTTTTCATTCTCAAAATTTTCAATGATTTCTCTGAATGAGTTTAAACCGTCAAAATCACCACGCTCTATGGTCATACTTTGGCTATTATCCAGATAGACGGCTACTCGCTGATTTTGAGAATCTGTAAAGAGTTTTGAAATGAATGGATTCATCAAGAGCAGTACAAGAATGAAGAGTGCAACTGCACGTAATGTGATGAGTGAATACTTTTTTAAGGTAGGAACAGATTGCAGGTCACTATAGGTCCACCATGCCACAAACAGAGAAAGTACACCGATTCCAATTATTAGAAGAACCGGAAGAACCGGATTAAGTCCCTGATAGAGTGCATAAGTCATCACTTGGGCCTGTACTAAAGATTTTTCAGCAACCTGTTGATTATATCAACGGTAGTAAGTCCTTCAGCTTCTGCAGCATAGTTGGTTACAATTCTGTGGCGAAGAACCGGGATAGCGAGGGACTGGATATCTTCCATTTCAACATTATACCTGCCTTGTGATAATGCTCTTGTTTTAGCACCCAAGGCGAGATACTGGGATGCTCTTGGACCGGCACCCCAGCTAAGATATTTGTTTACAAAGTCGGGAGAGTGTTCCGTATTGGGGCGTGTTTGTGAAATCAGTTTCACAGTTTTTTGCAGTACATGTTCCGGTAACGGTACCTCGCGCACAAGTTCCTGTATTTGTGTAATCTGACGTTTATCAAGAATTGATTCGATCGTTACATCTCTTGGCGATGTGGTTTGATTTACGATCTGTTTCTCTTCTTCGAGTGAGGGGTAATCAAGCCGTATATTGAACATAAATCGATCAAGCTGAGCTTCAGGAAGGGGGTAGGTGCCTTCCTGCTCAATCGGATTTTGTGTAGCCAAAACAAAGAATGGCTTATCCAGTTTAAACGTTTGTCCCGATGCCGTTACACTATATTCCTGCATTCCCTCAAGTAAGGCTGCCTGGGTTTTGGGTGGTGTACGATTAATTTCATCAGCCAGTACAATGTTAGCAAAAATAGGGCCTTTTATGAATTTGAAATTTTTACGGCCGCTCTCTTTGTCATCTTCAATTACTTCTGTTCCTGTGATATCTCCCGGCATCAGATCCGGTGTAAACTGAATCCTGTTAAAAGATAAATTCAGTGTTTGAGCAAGAGTGTGAATTAGAAGTGTTTTAGCCAGACCCGGTACACCAACCAGTACACAATGACCTCTTGAAAAAAGCGAAATTAATAATTGATCAACTACATCTGTTTGCCCTACAACAGTTTTAGCTATTTCATCTTTAATATTTTTAAATGATTTACTAAAAAATTCAGCAGCTTTCTCGGGGGAATTAGGTATTACTTCACTCATAAATTAAGTTCTACAGAGATACTGGTGGTTCGTCAATCGGCATTTCATGTTCTATGTCATCCGGCATAGGGATAAGGAACTCCACGTGAATTTCGTTTCGAATATCATCAATCCATCTGCTTAGATGATCAGAACGTTTCTGTTGTAAAGCCATCTCTCTGAGTCTGTCGTAATCCTGCTCAATGTTGGCTACATGCTCAGGTATGTGCCTGTCCAGCCGAACAATACGGAAAGCACGGTTTACGGTACGTCTTGGAGGGTTAAACGATCTTGGTTCTGAGATTTCACCTTCATCGTCCATTAGCAAGACGATACGATACAGAGCCGGCTCAAGCTGGCTGATTTGCATGAGGCGGTTTCCGGTTTGGGGATTTGTAATTCGACCGCCAAAAGCCCTGGTTTCTTCATCTTCTGAATGCCTTCGGGCCATATCTGCAAAGTTTTCACCATGTACAAGTACACTGTCCCGAATGGCATTGAGCTTTTCCATGGCTCCAAGGTCATCCACTTCTTCTTCATCAATTTTTATGAGTATGTGGTTTGTTTCAATATTGTCACCCTGGCGGCGATTTAACCTGATAACATGAAATCCGAATTCGGTTTCAACTACCTCTGAGATCCCACCTGGTTGTAGTGCGGCAGCGGCAGCGGAATATGTAGCAACCAAATCATCAAGAGGCATCATCGGGAGCAGACCGCCTCTCTGAGCTGAAATATCTTCACTGTAGAGTCTTGCCATCTCTTCGAAACTCCGTTCATACGTAGTTACAGAATCTCGCAGTGCTTGTGCCTTGGCAAGTGCTTCCTGTCGTGCGTCATCCAAAGGGGTTGGAATAACTACTATTTGCGACAGAGAAACCTGTTCGGGGATTACAGGACGCTGATCTTCGGGAATTCTGTTGAACCACTCAATAACTTCAGGGCGTGTAATTGAAACTCTTCTAAGTTGTGTTTCTTGCACTTGCTGTGCAACAAGCTGCTCACGAAACTGCTCTCGGAAATCTGCACGAATCTGAATAAGACTCTGCCCGAGAGCTTGCTCAAGCGCGCGCTCACTACCGGCTTGCTGAATTAGCTGATTGATTCGCTGATCCATAGCTCTGTTTACAACATCATCACTCACAGTAATGGAATCGATTTCGGCCATTTCAAGCATCACATAATTATCAACCATGCTTTGAAGTGCACTATACCATAAATCTTCGGAAAAATTGACGTTTGCACCTTCAACTTCTGCCTGTCGAAGAAAATTATTCACTTCATTATCAACATCCGACTTCAGAACAATTCGATCGTTCACAACCGCAACAATGCGATCGGTTATCTGATTTTGTTGCGCATATAAATTAGAAGTATAAAAGATGAACAGTAGGGGTAAGAGGAACAGGGTAAAAAGTGATTTCATTAAAAAAGAGTATGTTAATATTCGTACGATTTGAGTATCTGCTCGAGGTCTTTAAAGTTAGATAACTCAATTTCATTATTTGCTTCCGCCTGAAGATAAAGATTTCGCAGATAAGCATTTGTTATTCTTCTTGTTTTTTCCATTTTGAGCCACTCCTGAATTTGAGGAATCAGCCATTCAAGATCAGGATACTCACCTTCAGTTTTTTCTTCCATCAACTGTACTAAATGATACTGACCGTTAATGTAATAAATTGGTGATCGTTCTGTAAGCCCAATAATTTGAAGGCTTTGATGTATTGCGGGAAGATCTGTGGCAGCCATGGATAATGGTATAAAAAGCGTTGATTGCCTGAGCTGTAAAACCGGATTTACACTATACCGTTCAACAATCTCCTCCCAGGATTCTCCAGCCATCAGCGCACTGTTTGCATTATCGGCTTCTGTGCGTGTGCGAGTGGTTAAGTGGCGATAACGAACATATTTCTCATCAAAAATAAACTGTTCCCTGTATGTCTGATAGTAATTAAGAGCTTCTGTTGCGCTCACTTTAATCTCTTCCTGATGTGTTTCGATTATGTAATCCCTGAGAAGAATTTTCAAAAGTTCATTTCTGTACTGTGTAAATCTTCGCTGAAAATCCTCCGAATTTGGTATTCCGATACGGTTTGCATGATCAACCGAAACCTGGGTTTCAATCCATTGATTTGCAAACGAGAGTACCGCAGAAAGTGAATCTTCCTGAAGACGAAAACGGGGGATTTCATCCAGTGCCTGTTGCAGTGTTAGCCGGTTATTTCCAACAGATGCAATGACCGTATCTTTAGGAGGTATTGTAGATGATGAACAACCTGTTATAAACAAAGCAAGCAAAAGAAAAATGAGATTACTAAACGTAATATATTTCATATCTCAATATTATCCGGAAACATTTCTACGCCAAATTCGGCTTTCAGGTTCTCGATAAATTGGGCTTCATGGATAGGAATATAATCGTTCGCAACTCTGCTAAACGCTTCTTCAAAAGTCATTTGTCGAGGTTCATCCACATCCTCCAAATAGAAAAAACTGTGCCGAACACCGCTCACCTGAATATCCGTTATCTGAGATATTTCAATCGCCTCTATCAATTCAAAACCGGGATTATTTCGATTTGATGTGGAAAATCGCCGTACGTTGATATCCTCCAGCTGTTCACTCAGCTCCTCGGGATGGATTCCATTTGCAACCAGATTATGCGCATCAGATATCACAGAATCTGAAAATGCGGAAATTGAGTAGTATGTATATGACCTGTCAAACCAGTAGTCCTGCATATTTTTTTTGTAAAATGATTCGAGGTCATTTCTATCGGCGGCATTTTCACTCCAAATATATTTCTCATTGATTCTGAACACAATCAGGCCATCAAGAAACGTTGCCATTTGATCATTAAATTCCGGGAATTTGGATCTTGTAATCTCAATCATGTCGGACAATACAGTCTCTTTTACAAACTCTTTATAATCAAAATCATTCGCATTGGTAAAATTTCGATAATCTCCCGCGGTGAATTCTTTTCCATTGAATGAAATCACTATTTCATCGCGATCTGCAGTGTGGATATTTGATAGCAATTCTTCATTTACAGTAAAATTACCTTCCATTTTTAATGCTTCAATGATATCACTTTCGCTGGGGTTCAAGCGTTGTAGCCTCTCCAGTTCAGCAATTATTTCCTCTCTTCGCATCTCTTCTGAGCTGTGAGTTCGAACAGAATCAACTCTTATAATATGGTAACCGTAGGGCATCTGAATCGGCTCGCTAAATGCTACTTCAGGGTCGGTTTCCATTACGGTATCTACAAATGGTTCCGGAAATTGCATGGCATATCCAACCCAGCCAATCAAACCACCACGCGCTGCCGCTGATCGGTCCATGCTGAACTCCTCTACAGCTTCATTCCATGGGAGGCCATCCTTCAATTTACTATGTACATCGGCCGCTTTTTCTGCAGCTTGAGACTCCTCGGTATCCTGAAAGAAAATGTGGCTAACCTGCCTGTCCGGTAAACGGTCTCGCATGTCCTGCAGATAAATCACATGGAAACCGAAATCAGAACGTATTGGTTTTGAAACTTCACCGACATTGAGCGAGTAGAGGCCATCTTCAAACGGTTTTACGGTTCTGCCGGCAGTAATCCAGGGAAGTTGCCCTCCCATATAGTTACCGTTTCGTATGGATGAGTAGTTTTGATTTACGAAATCGGGATCAGTGCCGTTTATTAATTCTTCCCTGGCATCGAGTAAGCGATCGTAGATATCATTCCTTTCATATTCGGTTGAACCATCAGGCACTTCAATGAGTATGTGAAATGCAAGAAGCTCATAGTTGCTTCTATTTAAATACTCTTCTATGATCTGTTCTTTTAGCTCATTTTCAAGCCAGAATATTTCAGCGGCTTGACGACCATAAAGTTCGA
>SLGA01000181.1 GCA_007123985.1 Balneolaceae bacterium
CATCTTTAGCTCTCTTTTTTCTTCAAGCTGGGGCTGATGCTGGCTTTTTTAATGTATTAGTAGAAAAGTTTAACGAAGGTGGTGAATTTATGTGGCCTGTGTTGATAGCCCTTGTATTAGGTCTGGCTATCTTCCTTGAACGTATCATCACTTTAAACCTGGCAGACATCAACACAAGAAAATTTGTACTCGAAGTACAACAAGCCCTGCAAGAAGGTGGTATCCCTGCCGCACAGGAACTTTGTGCAAAAACAAGGGGTCCTGTAGCATCTGTATTTCAGGCTGGCCTGATGCGTGCCGATGAAGGCATCGATGCTGCTGAAAAAGCAATTACAACTTATGGCTCTATTGAAATGAGCTTTTTGGAAAGAGGCCTGGTATGGCTCTCACTCTTCATTGCTATCGCTCCGCTACTTGGGTTCCTTGGAACAGTAGTAGGTATGATTGAGGCTTTCGATGCGATTGAAGCTGCCGCTGATATCTCTCCAAGTCTTGTAGCACGTGGTATTAAAATTGCACTTCTTACTACAGCCGGTGGTCTTTTATCAGGTATTATTCTTCAGATTGGATACAACTATTGTGTGTCGAAAATCGACAGATTGATCTCCGATATGGAAGAGAGCTCTATTACGCTGATCGACTCTATCGTACTTCTCAAAGAAGGCAAGCAAATTGTACCGGAAGATAACGCGCCAGAAGCTGACGAAGCATAAGCCTGCACTGCACAGAAACTTTAAATCAAACTTATAGAATTATGGTTGATACATTAGCAGTAGGCTTGGTAATGGCACTAATTGCAATCGGAGTTGTGGGTATCGTTATATCAGGTATCCGCAACATCATGAACGGCAAGTCTGAATTTAAGCGGATTGCTGTTATGGTAGTACCGGTTATTATTTTTGCTGCTACATACGGTCTTTCAGGATCTTTTGATCAGGCCGGAGTAGCAACAATGGTAGTAATGATTGGGCTCATGGTAGTCTCAATATTTGTTACCGGTACACGCGGCACATTCAAATTTTAAACTGAGATAACAACATGCTGAATAGAAAGCGAAAAAGAGAATCTGGCGATATCGATGGTTCATCACTTGCTGATATTGCATTCCTGCTTTTGATATTCTTCCTCGTTGTGACGACTATCGATGTTGATACAGGTATTGGCTTGGTCCTCCCTCCAATACCAGATGACATCGAGCCACCGCCAGTTCGTGAAAGAAACCTGATGAATATTCTCGTTAACGAACGCGGAATGGTTCTCATTAATGAACAACCGGCGGCTATCGCCACCGTTCGCGAACGTGTGAAAGAGTTTATTGATAATAATGGAGTTGATCCTGAATTGTCAGAATCACCGGATGACGCCATTGTTTCAATTAAGACTGACAGAAGAACACCTTATAACATTTACATCGACATGCTCGATGAAGTAATGGGTGCGTATGAAGAGTTGCGACATGCAGCATCTATGGAAAGATTTGGTGTTCCATTCAGTTCTCTTGAACAGGGAAGCGAAAGAAGAGCAGAAATACAGGAAATGTATCCTAAGAAAATCTCAATTGCAGAGCCCGATGAAGGTTAATTCTTATGTCTAAATTTAAAAAGAAACAAGCGAATACTAAACAGGGTGTACCTACATCAGCGATGCCTGATGTTGTGTTTATGCTTCTCATTTTCTTCATGGTTACAACTGTACTCCGTGAAGTAGAGCTTCAGGTTCAGATTGATTATGCTGTTGCTGAAAACATTGAGAAAATTGAGCAGAAACGTCTGGTAAGTTATATCTATATCGGGCCTGAACGCCTTGGCGGCGGCCGGTTAGGTGAAACCCGAGTTCAGATAGACGATGCCCTTGTTGATGACATCAATGCTATCAGAAATATCATGTATGATAAATTGATGGAACAACCCCGTCTGATTGTCTCATTACGGGTAGATAGAGATTCCGAATTTGGTGTAATAACGGATGTTCAACAGGAACTGCGCCAGGCAGGAACTCTCAGAATTAATTACTCTACAAGAAGACAGATATAAATTCTGTTTTAACTACAAAATTTAAAGGCATCTGTACATATTGTGCAGTGCCTTTTTTTATTTCTGCATATGAAAGACAATACATTTCAAACCATTCAGGAGATAGGGTTTACATCATTAATTGAAAAGATTCAAAATTATACAGGGAAAAACAGAAATGAGATTATAAAAGGGATTGGTGATGATGCTTCTGTTCAATCATTGGATAACAACAGATCTATTCTCTCTACATCAGAATTATTTCTGGAAGGTGTCCATTTTGATTTGACCTACCATCCATTGCACCATTTAGGTTATAAAATTGTTACATCTGCCGTTAGTGATATCTATGCGATGAATGGTAAGCCAGTTCAATTACTCACGGATATTGCAATTCCAAATAAATATTCTGTTCAGATGATTGAACAATTTTATAAAGGTGTAGAAACAGCATGCAAGGATTATAATTGCCAGCTTTCTGGAGGAGATACAACAGCTTCACATCAAATATTTGCTATTTCTGTTACTGCGATAGGTGAGTCTGATACCAGTGAACTTATTTACAGGAATGGTGCGGGTAAAGACGATGCTATTTGTGTAACTGGCGACCTTGGAGGCGCACTGGCGGGTCTTCGTATTTTGATGCGCGAAAAAGAGTATTGGAAATCAAATAAAGAGCAACAATTTCAACCAGATCTTCAGGGATATGAATATGTAGTAAAGCGACAACTTGTACCGGCTGCACGTGCAGATTTTATTGAAATACTTTCAAAGAATGATATAAAACCTACTTCATTGATTGATATTTCTCAGGGGTTACTCGCAGATTGTAAAGAAATTGCAGTCCAGTCTGGTTGGGGTGTTGAACTCTTTACACCCGCAGTGCCCATTTCAATAGATACACGTAATGTAGCCGACGAAATGAAAGAGGATGTTGACAAATATGCATTTTATGGTGGCGAAGATTTTGAAATGCTATTTACCTTAAATAAAAATAACGTAGAAGAATTTGCCAAAATTTTCGACGATTTTACAGTTATTGGCAGAATGACAGAGAGAAAAAATGAGTTTCAAATTAATACAGGCGAAGGGGAATCTATACAAATAGATCTCTGATTTTGCATAATACAAAACGTACTGCGTTAACAAATGCATACTATTCATTCTGAACAAGAAACATGAAAGTTCAGATTAGTTCAAAAAGCCGTATATTTAAGGCTATTTTGTTACCCAAAATTAAGAAATGTCGAAAAAGAATTTGTCAAAAAAAGAATCAACGGAAAAGAATAATAAAGGAGCAAAAAAAGCTCCTCGCTTTCCAATATGGATATATTTGGTACTATTTCTGCTACTCATTGGTTTCAATCTCTATTTTGTGCCCGGTGATTCATCAGAAAGAATTAAATACAGTGAATTTCTAACCTTTGTACAGGAAGGGTATATAGAAGAAATCACCATCATTAACAATGTTGAAATAGAGGGCAAGTACTCTGAGAAAGCATTTGAAGAAGGCTTGATTGAGCGCCCGCAGCCAGCTGAAAGCCGATGGGAACGAGCTGAAGGAAGTTCAGGTACCTTCACTACTACGATGCTGGAAGGTGACGAGATACGTTCGTTATTTGATGAAAATGGAATTATTTATGATGTACGTATAGAAGAAGACTGGTTTAGCGGGATTTTTATTTGGCTGATACCGATCGCACTGATTATTGCATTCTGGATTTTTATTTTCCGAAGAATGAATCCCGGCCAGCAAGTTCTCAATATTGGCAAGAATAAAGCTTCCCTTTACGATAAACAAACAGAGAGTAAGGTCTCTTTTAAAGATGTAGCCGGACTTCAAGAAGCTAAAGCCGAAGTTGAAGAAGTCGTAGAATTTCTCAGTAATCCACAAAAATTCACCAAACTTGGTGGTACATTGCCAAAAGGTGTGTTACTGGTTGGCCCTCCCGGAACGGGTAAAACACTGCTTGCAAAAGCAACAGCCGGCGAAGCGGATGTGCCGTTTTTCTCTTTAAGTGGATCGGATTTTGTTGAGATGTTTGTAGGTGTAGGAGCAGCCAGAGTTAGGGACCTATTTAAACAGGCCAAAGAGAAAGCGCCGTGTATCATTTTTATAGATGAAATTGACTCAATAGGTCGTACTCGAGGACGCGGAATGGCTATGAGTTCGAATGATGAACGTGAAAATACGTTGAATCAGCTTTTAAGTGAAATGGATGGATTTAACTCCGATAAAGGTGTGATCATCATGGCGGCTACAAACCGACCCGACATTCTTGATTCAGCACTACTTCGACCCGGGCGTTTTGACAGGCAAATAATGATTGATAAGCCTGATCTTAAAGGACGCATGCAGATACTTGATGTACACTCAAAAAAATTGAAACTTGCAGATAATATTGATCTGAAAGTACTTGCATCTCAAACACCTGGCTTTGCTGGTGCCGAGCTGGCCAATCTTTGCAATGAAGCAGCTCTATTTGCTGCACGCCGCGACAAAAATAAAGTAGAAATGGAAGACTTTCAGGATGCGATTGAACGCGTTGTTGCGGGTCTTGAGAAGAAGAATAAACTCATCAGCCCTGATGAAAGGAAAATTGTAGCCTACCATGAAGCAGGTCATGCGATAGTTGGGTGGATGCTCAAGTACACAGATCCTGTTCTTAAAGTAAGCATTGTACCGCGTGGATTTGCCGCACTTGGCTACACGCTTCAGACACCCCTTGAGGATCGCTTCCTGATGACAACGGAAGAGCTTGAAGATAAAATCTGTGCGCTGCTTGGCGGAAGAGTTGCTGAAGAGATCATTTTCGGAAAAATTTCAACTGGCGCACAGAACGATCTTGAACGGATAACAAATATGGCATTTGCCATGGTTGCAGAGTTCGGAATGAGTGAAGAATTAGGTTATTTATCTCTTAAAGATTCAAACAGCCCTGAAAACAGTTATGGCTTCAATAAAAAGTATTCTGAAAGTACTGCTCAAAAAATTGATCAGGCAATCAGAAATATTATTCACAGGAACTATAAGAGAACGCTTGATTTGTTGAATAAACACAAAGGCAAACTCGAAGAGATGGCAGAAACACTCTTGGAAAAGGAAGTGTTAAACCACATTGAATTGCGTGAAATGCTTGGTGATCGTCCGAGTGGAAACTATCCAGAGGGAATTTTTGAGGATACAAGTTCAACGGAAAAACCGAAATCAAACGGTGCAACCGCAAAGAAGAAAAAGAAATCAGAAAAAGAAAAGCCGGCAGACAATCAGCTTGAAATAAAACCGGAAGAAGAGCAGGCAGGATCAAAGAAATAGGTACATACTATGATA
>SLGA01000089.1 GCA_007123985.1 Balneolaceae bacterium
GATACAGAGCCGCTTTAGGCAGAGTATATGCAGGTCTTGGAGAAGCAGAACGAGCTCTTTATCATGGAAATGCTGCGGTATCCATCATTGTCGAATTGGTAGATGCACTGGAGGCTCCTCCTTATAAAAATGAACTGGCATACATCTACACAAAGTTGGGGATGACTACAGAAGCTGTAAGTCTTCTTCGTGAGCTGCTGGAGAATCCCGGTTACATTACGGTACCGCGTTTAAATCTTGAACCGGCCTGGAATCCAATCAGGAATACATCCGAATTCCGTGCTCTGCTTCGCGAATTTGATCAGCCAATCTGATAAAATTAGTGTGCGTCCAGCCAGTTTCCAGCCAATCCCATTTCAACATCAAGAGGAACTTCCAGCATAAAAGCGCTCTCCATAAGCTCTTTGATTTTGTGAGGGACAGTATTTGATTCAGATTCATGAATCTCAAAGATCAACTCATCATGTACCTGTAGAAGCATGCGCGATTTCAATTTTTCACTTTCCAGATAGTTATGAATGGTAATCATAGCCAGTTTAATGATATCAGCTGCAGTACCTTGTATAGGCATATTGATGGCCGTTCTCTCCGCAAAACCGCGAACATTCCAGTTTCCCGAATGGATATCGGGTATATAGCGGCGGCGGCCCATCAGCGTAGCCACATATCCGTTCTCTTTGGCGAATTGAACCGTATCATCAATGTAATGTTTGATTCCCGGAAAACGCTCAAAATATTGATCAATCATCTCTTTCCCCTCGGTATTGCTGATGCCCAGCCTTGAAGCGAGGCCGTATGCACTCACACCGTAAGGAATTCCAAAATTCACCTCCTTCGCCTTTCTTCGGTGATTCGGGTCCACATCTCCAATCGATTTCAGGCCAAAAATTTCTTTTGCTGTTCGTGCATGGATATCCTCACCGTTTTTGAAAGCCTCAATCATGTTTTCATCACCCGAAATAGAAGCGATCACTCGAAGTTCAACCTGCGAGTAATCTGCCGCCAGCATTTTAAAACCGTTTTCAGGTACAAATGCCTTTCGGATTTCACGCCCGCGAGCCGTTCTAATCGGGATATTTTGCAAATTCGGGTTCGATGAAGATAATCTGCCTGTTGCGGCTACGGTTTGATTGAAATCTGTATGAATGCGCCCCGATTCCGGATGAATCAGTTTTGGCAGAGCATCCACGTAGGTTGATCGAAGTTTACTCAGGCTGCGATAGTCAAGCACCAGGGATGGCACCTCATATTCACCGGCAAGTTTTGAGAGTACATCTTCGGATGTTGAATACTGCCCTGTTTTGGTTTTTTTCCCAGCCGGCAGTTTCATCTTTTCAAACAGAATATGGCCGAGTTGCTGCGGAGAGTTGAGATTAAACTCCTCTTCCGTTTTTGAAAAGATACGTTCTTCAAGGGAAATCAGATCTTCTGTCAATTCTTTGGAAAACTGGTCCAGCATATCGCTGTCAATTTTCACACCATTCAGTTCCATCGCGGCAAGTACGTGTATCAGCGGAAAATCGACTTTTTCTGAGATTTCAAGCAGTTCATCCTCGGCCAGCTTCTCTTTGAATATTTCAAAGAGACGAAACGTAATATCGGCATCTTCGCACGCATAATGTTTTATATCGCTGTAAGGAACATCAGCCATCGTTTTTTTTGAGCGCCCTTTTCCTATCAGCTCATCAATGGGGATGGGTTCATAATTGAGATACTGTTTTGCAAGAGTATCCATCTTTAGCCGCTGAGAGGTATCTATGAGGTAAGCTGCTACCATCGTATCAAAAACGGGCCCTTCAATATTAAAACCGGCACGCGTGAGAACAAGCAGGTCAAATTTATAGTTATGAGCAATTTTCCGAATATTTTTGTTCTCAAACAGCGGTGCCAACAGTTCTGATACTTTTTCCTGCCCCAATGCATCTTCAACATTTATGGGGATATAAAATGCCGTTTCCGGTTTTGCACTTAGGGCAATTCCAACCAGGTTTGCCGTAATAGGCTCGGGTGAATCCGTTTCGGTATCAAAACAGAGATTCTCAGCTTCTTTCAGCTGATTAACAACATTGACAATCTCACTCTCAGTAACAGCAAGCTTATACGTTACGGCATCTTCATTGAATGATTGTGAGCTTATCTGCGGTTCATCCGGCTCATTATTTCCGCCAAACAGCTGCCCTTGTCCACCGGGTTCTTCACCCAGGTATTTTCGGGTAAGGGTTCTGAACTCCATCCGCTTAAAAAACAGACCCAGCTCTTTTTTATCAGGTCCGGCCCACATAAATTCACTCCACTCTTCCACTCCGGGAACATCCGTTTTGATGGTAACCATGGTTTTGGCCTGCAAAGCCTGTTCACTATTCTCTGACAATCCTTCCCGGTTCCGTTTTGATTTCATATTCGGTGCATCCTCAATAGCTTTTTCCAGAGTTCCATATTTCTGAATCAGCTTTGGTGCACCTTTTTTCCCAATACCCGGTACTCCGGGAATATTGTCCGACGTATCCCCGATGATTGCGAGAACATCAATAACCTGTTCAGGGTACACACCGAAATAGTCCATCACACCTTCCCTGTCAATCAGGTTGAATCCGCCATTCTTATTATCCGGTTTTACCATCGTTATGTGATGATCAACCAGCTGCATAAAATCCTTATCCGGGGTAACAAGAAAAACATCCACCTCATCGGCAGCGGCATTGTGCGCAATGGTTCCGATGATGTCGTCTGCTTCGTATCCATCCTGCTCAATATTTGCAATTCTGAACTTGCGAAGCATCTCTTTAATCAGCGGTATTCCAACACGTAATTCATCGGGTTGCGGGGGACGGTTGGCTTTATACTGTTCATCTATTTCGTGGCGGAAAGTGGGCGCATGAGTGTCCCAGGCAACGGCAATATGTGTGGGTTCTTCTTCCTCCAAAAGCTTAACAAGTGTATTGGCGAACCCAAGAACCGGGCCCGTTGCGATACCTTCGGAATTTTTCAGGCGGCTCTTGATAAACGCAAAGTGTGCCCGGTAGGCAAGTGCCATTCCATCGAGCAGGTAGAGTTTCTTTTTAGACATAGATGTTTTGAGTATCGGGATCATTAACTTTCACTGAAGATACTAAAAACATCATCGCGATTAGAACCAATCCGTAACAGATTTGGTAAAACTACTACGGACTCAGAAAGAGTGGGGTCTCCGATTTTGTGATCAGATCGTGTGTATTTGAGCCAAACGTTAACCGTTTAATGGCCGAAACGGCATGTGCACCCAGCACAATCAGATCAGCTTCTGTCTCATCGCACCGTTTTAAAATCTCCGCTGATGGCTTGTTACCGGAAACAATCGTTTTTGTAACTTTTTGAAAGCCATGTTTCCGAAGAAAAATCTCTGCATACTCCAGAGATAAAGCCGACTCACCATCACTATTTTTTGAACGTACGTGAAGAAGTTCCATCTCTAAATCATTTCCGTATGGTAATAAATGCACAAAACTTTTAAGGGACCGTGCTGAGGGTTTGCTTCCGTCAAAAGCAACAAGCACTCTCTTCATTTCATTAATTCTGTTGGTAACCACCAAAACGGGTGATACACCGTTTTTTACTACTTCGGCAAGTGTTTTGGTATCACGTTTGGGTTCGTTGTAAAAGAAGTGCGAATCCTTGCCAACTATCAAAATATCATGATATTTCATCCCCTCAATAATCCGTTCGTACGATGCTCCCTCCTTCCGCACTGCTGTGTATGCAATGCCCGCTTTTTTCACCTGCTCTTCAAACGATTTCAGAAGATCTTCCGCAACCCGGCGTGCTTCATCTGTAAGTTCTTCCCAAAGGTTGCGCGCGTGGTGGGTAACATCCGGCTCACCGGTTATACCGGTAGGATATATGTTGCTTGTATCCACAACTGCCAGCCCTGTAACAGATGCATCAAATCGTTTTGCAAGATTCAGTGCAAAGTTGGTGGCAATAGGGGTATCCTGATCAGGGTCCAGTGCAATGAGAATTCGTTTAATCATATCAGATTTCAATAGGTGCTTTTTCGAAATGTATAGATTGTATTCATGAAAGTGAAAAGTGAATTCTAAATCAGTTGTACCTTTGGATCTTTTCCGGGATGAGATGAGCTGCTTATTTTTCGGTAGAAACTGGTAATTACCGAAGCAAGTATGCCTCATTAAAAAAGGAAATGAAACACACGTTTTTGAAAATTGAAAGAAATCACTATAATCAGAGGTCTTATAACCCAACTTGGAACAGATTCCATTGCAAACAAAAGCCCAGGCATACTGGAAACGGAACTTATGGCTGCTCTCCTCACTCCTTGCCGTATGGTTTGTCGTGTCGTACGGGTTTGGAATTTTACTTGTTGATCCGCTGAACTCTATCCGAATCGGTGGTTTTAAACTTGGGTTTTGGTTTGCACAACAAGGCTCTCAGTACGTGTTTATTATTCTGATTTTTATCTACGTGTATAAGATGAATAAACTGGATAAGGAGTTCGATTTTGATGAAGTGTAAAATCAGGTTCACGAATTTGAACGGTAATAATAAAGGGTTCGCATGAGTATCCAGTTCTGGACATTCCTCATCGTTGGATTAACATTCGCTCTCTATATCGGTATAGCTGTATGGACACGCGTAGCATCCACAAGTGACTTTTACATAGCCGGCAGCAAAGTACATCCCGTGGCTAACGGAATGGCCACTGCGGCTGACTGGATGTCGGCAGCTTCGTTCATCTCTATGGCCGGTCTTATTGCTTTTCTTGGTTACGACGGTTCGGTATATCTGATGGGCTGGACAGGCGGTTATGTGCTTCTCGCCCTTCTTCTCGCGCCCTATCTCAGGAAGTTCGGAAAGTTTACTGTTCCTGATTTTGTAGGTGATCGCTATTACTCTGATACAGCACGGGTAGTTGCTATTCTTTGTGCCATTTTCATCTCGTTCACGTATGTGGCCGGGCAGATGCGAGGCGTGGGAATTGTCTTCTCTCGTTTTCTTGATGTGGGCATCACCCAGGGAGTTCTCATCGGGATGGTAATTGTATTTTTTTACGCTGTACTGGGTGGAATGAAGGGAATTACATACACACAGGTAGCGCAATATTGTGTACTGATCTTTGCCTACCTGGTCCCGGTTATATTTGTGTCTCTTTTAATGACCGGCAACCCCGTTCCGCAGCTTGGGTTTGGGGGTACACTGGCTGAGGAACCCGGTGTATATCTGCTCGATCGCCTCGATGGCTTAATGAAAGATCTTGGATTTGCAGCTTATACGGATGGTTCAAAACCGAAGATCGATATCTTTTTTATAACCGCTGCATTGATGGTTGGCAC
>SLGA01000079.1 GCA_007123985.1 Balneolaceae bacterium
CAGCTCCAAGCTCCTTAGCCTGGCGAACCAGCGGTAAAATTTTGTTGATATCACCATCTACCATGTAACCGCCACGAACATCATTTGCCTGCATCACCAGGGGTTCAACCATTAAAGGCATACCGTATTTGTCACACTGTGGTTTTAATTTTGCTACGTTGGCCACACACTGTTTATGCAATTCGGGCTGATTTGGCAACATCAGTAGGTTCACCACAACACAGGCAGCGTCGAGGGCTACAGCCTGCTCAACGGCATCATCTACTACATAGCTAAACAGATATTCGGGTAACTCCGGCCCATAAACATTTGCGATGTCCGTTCTTAAAACGAGTGCCGGTTTATCTTTTCCGGGAATTCTCTGCAGAATCTCAGCCTGACCAATACTCAGCTGAATGGCATCGGGTTGTGCATCCACCACTGCATTTACGGCCTTTTCCATATCCTCAATGCTTGTAAGGAAAGAAACTTCAATAAAAAAACCGTGATCGATTGCCACATCAAGGCAATTGCCTGATGCACTGAAAAGTCTGTTTAATCTGTATTTTATCATATCTGCCTTTTTATTTTATATTTACAAGTCAGTTAAGTCTGGAGAAAGGCTGATGCAATTTCTAATCCGGCAGCTCTCTGATTTTCTGCCTCTTAAAATCAGGGGTCACGAATACAGTGTGGGTCACTTCACTGTATTCGCTGCCCTGAACCTGAACCAAATTATAAGATGCGGGTATTACCGCCGTGTGTTAAATCAACATCCATTGCACGTGGATTTGTTTTCCATGCACCGGCTGTAAAGTCGGGCACCAGAACCGGGTTCGACCGGTTTGCAACAGACCACTCCGTCAATGGCACAATAGATGTAGAGAGGGCTGCATCATACACGTCCATTTCGAGCGGCAGCCCGTTTCTCAGGCAGTCGATCATTCGCCAGTCAATGGGTGCAACTTGTGCATAACCACGTGATTGCCGTTCTCTTTGAGATTGAGCCTGAAGCTCGCGAAAACGTGTGGTTATTTTCGGTGTATATTTTTCAATCAGCGCATTCAGCTCTTCCTGGTCTACCCAGCCATCGTGGCTGTATGCAAATCGGCTTGGACTCATTGCATAGATACCTTCCGTTCCACTAATAAGACTAAAACGTGCACCCGGGCGTGGTGAGGTCACATCGTGCTGCAGCATGATGGTACGGCCCAAATGAGTTTTAATGATCGTGGTATTCATGTTACCGCGGTACTCTTTGCCGACAAATTCTTTGTAAAAATCATCTTCTTCTGCCAGTTCCTGTATTTTTTGGGAAGCCATAAAATCATTACTGGAAACGGAAACCAGATATTCCATCTTATCACCGCAGTTGATGTCAAGCATCTGCACAATCGGCATCAACCCGTGGGGAGGATAGAGATTACCCTGCCGGTTCAGATTGTCCCGGAGTCTCCACTGATCGTAGAACATAGATTTGTTCAGGATGTGGCTCATCAGCAGATCGTGAATATAGTGGCCTTCGGCATGGATGATATCCCCAAACACTCCTTCGCGTGCCATTTTCAGCACAAATGCAGTATCATTTCGATGGCTTGACCGTGACACCTGTAACAGATGTTTTTTGGTTCGTTCGGATGTTTCAACCAGTTGCCAGCACTCTTCAATGGTTTGAGCTGCAGGCAGTTCTATTTGCACATGCTTGCCATGCTCCATCGCATAAACCGCCTGTTCGGTATGGCGCTCCCATGGGGTTACAATTGAAATCAGATCGATATCATCCCGTTCACACATTTTTTTCCACGCATCCGGGCCATCCGTGTAGAGATCAGGACTGTGATGATCTGAGATGGCATCTGCTGATTCTTGTGCCCTGTCAGCCCTAACATCACAAAGTGCTTTAATTTCAACTCCTTCTATACTGGCAAGCCGTAGTACTGTACCAGAGCCACGATTACCGAGTCCCATTACACCCACTCGCACTACATCGAGAGCCGGTGCAGCATATCCGCGCATGTTATATCTCTGGCGATAATTGCTTTTGAAAGCATCCATATTATCAGACTCTTTCTTAGAGCCCATTAGCCCCAATCCGGCCATTCCCAAACCTGCAAGTCCGCTTTTCTTTAGAAAATCACGTCTGTTATTTTTCATTGTCTTTGTTGTTTTTTAGTTGATAATTTTTTTTCTGCTCAGGCGATAATTCTTGTGGTACCGCCGCGCTCAAGCTGAACATCCATTTGTGGACGGTTGGTTTGCCAGGAACCCGAAGTGAAATCAGGAAAATCGACTGCAATACCCATATTTGCTACCGAGTACTCACTCAAAGGCACTACAGCGCTCCATGTAGCCGCATCATATACATTCATATCGAGAGCAATACCGTGGCGCAGACAGTCTACAAGTCTCCACATCAGAAGGGTATCCATTCCGCCGTGCCCGCCAACCTGGCGTGCCATCTCACCCACACGTTTTGTGATTTCGGGTGTGTATTCTGCCTCTACTTCCGCAAATTCCTCGTCTGAAAACCAGCCTTGATATCTGTCTGAAATCTGTGGCCGCGGGTAGGTGCGCGCAATTCCCTTCGTACCGCTTATCTGATGGATTCGCGAATATGGGCGAGGGGATGTTACATCATGCTGAAGCATCATTGTGCGGCCTTTATGAGTTTTTATGATGCTGGTATTCATATTACCTCGATAATCTCTGTCTACGTATTCTTCATAGAAAGAATCTTCTGCTGCCAGCTCTTTGGCACGCTTGTTCATCATAAAGTCGTGGCTGGATACGGATACCATGTAGTCCATTTTATCACCATGATTGATGTCCATAATCTGCGCCATGGTACCCAAACCGTGGTGTGGATAAAGATTCCCGTTTCGGGTTGAGTTCTCCCGGAGTCTCCACATATTGTGGTACTGTCTTTTTGAGAAATTGTGGGTAATCAGCTGATGGATATAAGCACCATCACCATGAACAATATCTCCGAAGAAACCACCCCTGGCCATGTTTAGCGTTACCATTTCAAAGAAGCTGTAACACACATTGGTCATCTGTAAACAGTGCTTTCTTGTGCGTTCTGATGTTTCTACCAGCTGCCAGCACTCTTCAATGGTTTGTGCCGCAGGAATTTCGGTTGCCACATGCTTGCCACTCTCCATCGCATATACACATTGCGGAGTATGCAAGTGCCAGGGAGTGGTTACAATTACCAGATCAATATCATCCCGGTCGCAGAGTCTTTTCCATGAATCTTCTTCTCCATAATAGGTATCCACATCATGGTTGAAATTAGGAAGGCGTTCAATTCTGCTCAAAGCATTCGCAATAGCATCTTCTTCCACGTCGCAAATGGCTTTAATTTCAGTACCTTCTATAGCGTTTAACCTTCCAACCGCACCGTTTCCGCGGCCTCCCATGCCTATTATACCTACACGTACAACATCCATCGCGGGAGCTGCATAGCCATGCATATTAAATTCCTGTTTGCGTTCTTTCAGGAACTTACTGCGGATACTTTCTGCATTGTTGCCAAAAGCACTTAAACTGGTTAATCCCAGTGTTGCAAGACCACTTTTTTTGAAAAAATCACGACGATTATAATTCATAATATTTAGATGATGTTTTAACTGTTGGTTTGTTTAAAAATCTTTTAGTGGCGGAAACCAGGTTTCTGCATTGTTTGAAAAAAGTTTATCCACTACAGGTTTTGGAAGTTTAAGCCCCCTGAACGGCCCCTCAATACCTGATACTTCCATTGTATTCTCCGTTACAAAGAACTCCCAATCCTGCATCCAAACAGAATGCGCTCTTTCAGCGGCTTGAGCTGGATCGGAGCCGGGGTTTTCAGTCAGGTCGGTTGAATAGATCAGCTGATCCTGATAGGTGATGAAAAAGTCGCGGGTTTTCTCCCAATCCTGCTCCGCTTCAAAATAGATATGACGCATTCGGGCGGCCATCTCAAGCGCAACATTCGGATATCGTTCCAGGTGCTCACTCATCACATCAAGGCTCCATTCCATACTTCCAAGATGTGCCCCAACAAATACAAGACCCGGGTGCTTATCGAGGCGATTATCCCGCGATTCCATTATAGACTCGTACGAGGGATATTCAGGATGCAAATACATGTGATACTGCGGATTGTTGGAGAAGTAACCACGGTGCATCTGCATCTCCTCAAGTGGCAGCCAGGCTTCACGCGGTTCACCCAAATGGCCAAGTACAGGTTTATTTTTTTCGATTAGATATTCAAAGATGGGATCGAATCCGGGGTGATCAATCATAATAAACTCACCATTTTCGTCCTGAAATTCCATCCCGATATTTTTCCAGATTTTCAGGCCAATTGCACCCTGCTCAAAAGATTCCTCAAGATATGTGAGTGTATTCTCCAGCCAGGTGTCGTAATCGTCCCAGCCATCCATTGAAAAAGCAGTAAGCCAAACCGTGTTTTCAGGAAAATTCTCTTTTATGGCTATTGCCGCATCCCTCTGTACTTCGATCGAGTAATCGGGGAAATAAATGTCCACGTTCACGTTTACAAGGCGGAAATTATCCTCCGCTGCCTGCCGGGCTATACCACTGTTTGGCTCGTTTATATGAACATGGATGTCGGTTTTTTTAACAGAACTGTAATCATCTAATGAGTAATACTCATCTGCACATCCCCAAAAGAGAGCAAGCGGCAAAAGCCAGATTACCAGTAATTGTGAGTATTTTCTCATCTGTTTTTTTCTGCTAAATCAACGATTTGAAAAGCCGCTTCTGATGATTCCATAAAGCGGCTTAATATTCTTAGTAATTGAGTGTTATGGTGCCCGTTTCTCCCTGAATATCACGGCCGTGTATTTCAATGTGAAGCACACCTTCGGCTGCATCATATTCATGGGAAAGCACGGTAAGAAACTCATTGTCAGACTCAATACTTCCCGGCTGATTGGTCACCACTTTAACAGTCTGTGTTCCATACATCTGGATTTCAAAAGAGAACCGGTTTCTGCTGTCGGTTACATCATACACATTGTATGTACCGGTATTATTTACATATCGCGGCATTCTTTGTGAACCAATTTCGTATGTAAATTCATACACTTCTCTCTCGAGCCTTTGCAGATAGATGTAACCAAAGCCAGCTTCTTCGAAGTAGGCTGAGATCGGGTTGCCATTGATGGATGCACTGGAAACATGCTGCCCGTCTTCCAATGCCACAGCAAGTACCATCCCGCCGAGCATATCATATTCGTAGGCTTGTGGTGCCATTTCGCGGTTATCAATTCGTACGGTTCCGGCACTCGTTTCTGTAACCGTTGCATGGCGCTGATATAACCACTGGCTGTATA
>SLGA01000010.1 GCA_007123985.1 Balneolaceae bacterium
GCCCGCGGGATAATCGCGATCCCTCAGGAATTTCATACACCTTGAGCCAGTAACAATTTCCTTGCTCCGTAAAGAACAGGATGTAGTTATGATTCGTCGCTACAAACAGATGCTCTACATATTCATCATCTTTGGTTGTGGTACCTTTCATTCCTTTACCGCCCCGTCGCTGCCGCCTATATCCGCTCACGGGCATTCGTTTGATGAAGCCTTTGTTCGAAATGGTAACTACCACATCTTCATCGGCAATCATATCTTCAATGCTGAAATCTTCAGCGGAGTAAACAATCTGAGTTCTGCGCTCATCGCCGTAGCGGTCTTTCAGATCCAGAAGCTCTTGTTTAATAATTTCATTCTGCTTTTCTCTGCTTGAAAGAATACTTCTGAACTCGGAAATTTTATCCACGATATCACGGTATTCCTGGTCGATTTTGTCGCGTTCGAGGCCAGTCAATTTCTGCAGACGCATATCCAGAATCGCCTTGGCCTGGATATCAGTCAGTGCAAATTTCTTGCGAAGTTCCTGGTTCGCCTCGTTCGGGTTTTTCGATGCCCGGATGGTTCTGATAACTTCATCAAGATTATCGAGGGCAATTTTTAACCCTTCAAGAATGTGTGCCCGTGCCTCAGCCTGATCAAGGTCGTAAATCGTACGGCGTATAATTACTTCAACACGGTGCTCAATAAAGCGATCAATAAGCTCTATCAGAGCCATAAGCTTCGGGCGACCTTTCACCAGGGCAAGATTAATCACGCCAAATGTCTGTTGCATCTGTGTGTATTTAAACAGCTGGTTCAGTACAACACCGGGGTTGGCATTTCGCTTCAGAATGATGACAATTCTCATTCCGTCACGATCTGATTCATCACGGATTTCAGATATTTCTGTGATCTTCTCAGCGTGTACCAGTGAAGCAATTTTTTCAATCAGGGTGGCTTTGTTTACCTGATAGGGAATCTCCGTTACTACGATTTGCTCCCGACCGTTTCGCAACTCTTCAGTATTGGCACGTGCCCGCATCGTGATTTTCCCGCGGCCGGTTTCGTAAGCTTCTTTTACACCTTCATATCCGTAGATAATACCTCCGGTTGGAAAATCCGGTGCAGTGATCAGCTTCATCAGCTCTTTGGTTTCAATCTCCGGATTTTCGATCACGGCTACAGTACCATCCACTACTTCCTTCAGGTTATGCGGCGGCATGTTCGTTGCCATCCCCACAGCAATACCGGATGCGCCGTTCAGCAGAAGGTTGGGAAGCATGGCCGGCAAAACAGTTGGCTCAGTAAGGGTATCATCAAAGTTGGTTTGAAAATCTACCGTATCCTTGTTGATATCGGTGAGCAGCTCTTCGGCAATTCGCTGCATGCGTACTTCAGTATAACGCATGGCTGCTGCAGAGTCGCCATCAACAGACCCAAAGTTGCCCTGGCCATCAACAAGCGGATATCTGAGCGAAAACTCCTGCACCATTCTAACGATGGAGTCGTACACGGCAGAGTCGCCATGGGGGTGATACTTACCCAAAACCTCACCAACAATACGGGCACTCTTTTTGTAATTTCTGTTGTGAAGCATGCCCAGATCGCTCATTCCGTAGAGAGCACGCCTGTGCACCGGCTTGAGACCGTCCCGAACATCGGGCAGGGCGCGTGAAACAATTACCGACATCGAATAATCGATGTAGGATGATTGCATTTCGTCTTCTATCGTAATTGGAATAATTTTTTCGCTAGCCATTTATAAAGAGTATTGAGTAGTGTGTCTTGAGTTAGTATCAGGAAAAATAAAGGTTTGAGATCTTTGTCATAAACCTTTTAAACGATGCCTGTTTACTGCTCATGTTAGATATCAAGTCTTGCGTATTTTGAATTGCGTTCGATGAATTCGCGCCGTGGTGCCACGTCATCTCCCATCAGTGTGGAGAACATTTTGTCAGCTGCAGCGGCATTTTCTATGGTAACCTGCTGCAGTGTTCGGGTTTCGGGATCCATCGTGGTTTCCCAAAGCTGTTCGGGATTCATTTCACCAAGGCCTTTGTATCGCGAAACATCAAATTTCTTCTTCGACTTTTTCAAATCACGAATGATCTTATCGCGGGTATCATCATCCCAGGCGTATTGGATTTCTCCCCGGGTTGATGTAATTCTGTAAAGTGGCGGAGTGGCGATAAAGATGTGGCCGTGATCAACCAGCGGATGCATATATCGGTAAAAGAAAGTGAGCAGAAGCGTTCGGATGTGAGATCCGTCAACATCGGCATCCGTCATGATGATAATTTTATGATAACGAAGTTTTTCAAGCTCGAACTCCTCTTCGTGTCCAACGCCTGTTCCCAGTGCGGTGATCATCGCCTGAATCTCTTTGTTTTCAAGAATCTTGTTGATTTTGGCTTTCTCCACATTCAAAATTTTACCACGAAGCGGCAGAATCGCCTGGAAACTTCTGTTTCGGCCCATTTTTGCGGAGCCCCCGGCAGAATCACCCTCAACAAGATAGACTTCACTGTGTGCAGGATCTTTAATGGAGCAGTCGGCCAGTTTGCCCGGCAGTCCGCCGCCGCTCATCACGCTTTTCCGTTGAATCAGCTGTCGCGCTTTTCGGGCAGCTTCGCGTGCTTCTGCGGCAATAACAACTTTTTCGAGTATTTTCTTGGCCGTTTTTGGGTTCTGTTCGAGAAATTCATTAAGCTTTTCATAAACAATAACCTCCACGGCACTTTGAACTTCAGAGTTACCCAGTTTCGTTTTGGTTTGACCCTCAAATTGTGGTTCGGCCACTTTTACACTTAAAACACAGGTCATTCCTTCACGAAAATCTTCACCGGACACCTGTATTTTACTGTTCGATTTAATGATTTTATTCTTTTCGGCGTATGTTTTAAAACAGCGAGTTAACGCTCTTCTGAAACCGGATATGTGAGTACCACCTTCACGGGTATTAATGTTGTTCACGTATGAATGCACATTTTCGGTATATCCATTGTTGTATTGAATGGCCAGCTCTACAGGCACATTTTCAATTTCCCCGGATATAAAAATGGGTTCATTCATCAGTGATTCACGAGACTCATCCAGATAGGTAACGAAATCCTTAACACCGCCCGCGTAATGATATGTTACTTCTCTTCTGTCACTGTCATCCTCTTCGCGTTCATCAATAATTTCAACGGTAATCTCCGGATTCAGAAAGGCAAGTTCCCGCATTCTGTCGGATACGATATCAAACTTAAACTCCGTTGTTTGAGAGAAGATTTCGGGATCAGGTTTAAACCGGATGGTTGTACCTGTTTTCTTGGTTTTACCAACAGTTTTAAGTGGTGTTTTTGTTACACCACGCTCAAATTCCATCACATATATATTCCCATCGCGATGAACCTCTGCACTGAAAAATATGGAGAGTGCATTTACACAACTTACACCCACTCCGTGCAGACCGCCCGATACTTTATAACTATCTTTATCAAACTTTCCGCCTGCGTGCAGTTTGGTGAGTACAACCTCAACTGCTGGAAGTTTTAATTTTGGATGCTCATCAACGGGAATTCCGCGCCCGTTATCTGATATAGTTATAGAGCTGTCGTTGTGTATAGTAACAGTTATAAAATCGCAGTGACCGGCAAGAGCCTCATCGATAGAGTTATCCACTACCTCATTAATAAGGTGGTGAAGGCCGCGCTGGCCGGTATCTCCGATGTACATGGAAGGGCGTTTTCGAACAGCTTCGAGTCCCTCTAAAACCTGGATATTGGACGCTTTGTAGTCGGATCCTTTTTTCTTAGACATAAACAGGGGTTGAGTAAGTTATTTAATAGCCTCTTAGACGCTTAAAAATACCGCTTATAAGCGCAAAATCAAAGAAAAGAGTCTTTTTAGATGGCAATTGATGAGATGATAGAATCTATTCAAATTTCAGCAGGTTGTTCGTGCGAAATAAATCCGATGTAAAGCTATGTGAAATTGACGGGAAACACAACATACTTGGCCGGAAAATTAACATAAAATTCATCATGTCAGATTGAATTATAAGAAAAAGCGGAGGGTGCGATCAGGGACTTTGTACCGGGTACAGTATCCGTGGATTACGATTAAACAAAAGGTGTGAAATAATTATTGAAATTAAATAGTATAACCCCTAATTTTGGGGTCTATCAAAAATTCAGTCAACAGGTAAAAGGATATGGCACGAAAAGACGATATTACTGGAAAATCAGCATTAAACGGTTACCGGTCGTCAAAAGCGAATAACAAGACAAAGCATCGCTTTCATCTGAATTTGCAAAGAAGACGTTTTTATATACCCGAAGAAGATCGGTGGGTTACTTTGAAAGTATCAGCAAAAACATTGAGAACCATCAATAAGAAGGGTATTACTGCTGTACTTAAAGAAGCCAAGAAAAAAGGAACTTTATTAAAAGAGGTGTAAACCATGGCAAAAGGCAATCGAATACAAGTTATTCTTGAATGCACTGAAAAGCCCGGTAGTTCTCGCTATGTAACTACGAAGAACAGGCGAACAACAACAGGGAGGCTTGAATTGAAAAAATACAATCCGGTGCTCAGAAAGCACACCGTTCACAAAGAAATCAAATAGGTAGTAGTTATGGCTAAAAAACAGGTTTTTGGCGAAGACGCTAAATCATTGAAAGGTTCTCATAAGAGAATGGCAAAAGTTATTATTGCAACCAAG
Organism: Balneolaceae bacterium; assembly: GCA_007123985.1. Lineage (GTDB taxonomy): Bacteria > Bacteroidota > Rhodothermia > Balneolales > Balneolaceae > Rhodohalobacter. The sequence goes on from SLGA01000010.1 coordinate 4,688, forward strand.
AACGAATCAGGCAAGTTTTCTTATAAAGAGACCATGGTTGATCAGGAAAGTGCAGCAGATTTTATACAAAAAAATAAGTCTTAAACTACAAGGCTGTACAAAAAGGTTTCATCCTGAAAAGATGAAACCTTTTTTTTTATCCATGAATTACGCTATCGTTAGATTTATGGGCTATTTCAGGCACTTTTTTTGTACTCAAAATGATTACATTCAGGATTGAACAAACCAGGTGGATAGTTGTAAGTAACTAGCCTTACATTTTTCATTTAAAAATCAGACTAAATGAGTATCAAAGAAGCAATTCTTGAAGACCTCAAAACTTCCATGAAGGCAAAAGATACCGGCACAACGATGGTGCTCAGGTCGCTCAAGGCAAAGATTCTTGAAAAAGAGATCGCCGAGCGATCAGGCGGCGAATCTATACTGAGTGAAGAACAGATTATCGAAGTACTAATGAAAGCAGCCAAGCAGAGAAAAGAATCGATCGACCAGTTCGAAGCCGGAGGCCGTACAGATCTTGCCGATAAAGAAAAAAGTGAACTGGAAATCATCGAAAAGTACCTGCCAAGAATGATGAGTGAAGATGAAGTTCGTTCGATTGTGAAAGAGCAGATCGAAAA
>SLGA01000204.1 GCA_007123985.1 Balneolaceae bacterium
CCAAAAGTTTTCAATTCCCTGGCCAAAAATCCAAAGAGCAAACAAGTTAAAAATGATGTGGCCAAAACCGGCATGCAAAAACATGTAGGTAACAAGCTGAGTTGGCATAAACAAGCCCGATCCAATAGGCCAAAGTGCGCCAAATTCCATCAGGAACCTGTAGAGCATCGGGTTACTGAGCGCTACAAAAACCAGCAGGTTAACAATTAACAGGTGCTTTACCGCAGGTGGGAAAATTGAAAACTGTGTATTTGGTGAATAGTTATCGCCTTGGTAATTCAATGATTCGAGAGATTTTTTAAATATTTTTGAACTCTGTAATATACGTTAAAACCACTTAAAGTAACGCCCGGAATTCCCTGTCCGGGAAAAACAGTGTCACCACAGAGGTAAAGACCTTGAAACGGAGTTTTATTCGGTGTCCAGTCGAGCAGGGATCTTGACATACTTTGGGGAATACCACCTACTCTCCCCTTTTTTCGATACACCCAGTTACTCCAGCTAACGGGCGTGGCGGAAAAAATCAATTCGATTTCTGCTTTGTTAAATCTCGGCAATTTTTTTTTCAGAATGTCTATAATTCTGTTTTGAACCTGAAGTTTCATTGAATCATAATTACCGTTGAGCTCAAACCAAAATTCCGGTTTTGTGTGAGTGGATACATTCAGCACCCTTTTACCCGATTTAGCACGCCCGGTGTCACCCCGTTTCGACATTGATACAAAAATTGAGTCTGAAACGAGACCATCAGTTTTTTCAGACTCATCAATATGCAACTGGTGGTGCAGTGTCATATCGTCATCAAAAATATCGTCCGTCACAATACCCATTGTGAATGCTCCCCAGGCATCATCGTATTTGGCTGCCTCCTTTCTAAAATAGCCGGCAATTTCACCACCGGTATAATCAGGCATATTCCAGACAGGAATGTTTGATATAACCACCTTCGAAGTATATGTTTTACCTTTCGAGCTTACCACTTCGTATCCGCTGTCTATTCGGCTGATTGATTTCTCTCCCTCTTTGGTGTGCACTTCTGAACCATGATCGGACAAAAATTCCTCCAGTTTTTTTACCATTTCATGCAAGCCGCCGGGCACGTAATAATTGGTATAATTCGTATATGTGATGGCAGGTGCTCCAAACAGAAAGGGCGTGTTATTACTATCCGCCTGGGCAGATATAATCAGCTGTTCGTCCAGAAACCGAAAGAATTCAGGGTTGGATATTCCCACATCTGATGCTGCTTTTTTTACAGATTTAAGGGCATAAGGGAGCACCCACACATCTTTGGGATTGTTCTTTAGAAGCTGTAGCCAGTCTGAACGATCAACCGGCGGGAAAAAGTGATTTTTACCGGAAACTCTCCAGACAACATCCGAAATTTGAAAGGCCAGTTTCCAAAATGCTTCCTGTTCTGCTGTCTCCCCAAAATGATTTTCCACCTCGTTGAGCCACTTATCTCTCTCCTGCCATCTGGTTACAGTTTTATTACCCATATAAACATTCATAGAGGGTGTAATCGGTTCTTTTGGAAGTGTAATTCCGAGTGTATCTTCAAGGTTTCGGAGTGGTTGGTGTTTATCAAAGCCAATAAGTGTTGTGGCCCCCGATTCAAATATATACCCCTTTCTGTAGTATGAGGAACTGCAACCACCGGTTACATGTGCCTTCTCCAGTACTAAAACCTTATAGCCTGCATTTGCAAGAAGTGAAGCAGCAGTGATACCTCCCATGCCGGCTCCGGCTACAATTACATCAAATGTTTCTGTTTGATTTTTCATGATAAACAGAACAAATGCACCCGCCGGTTGGTTCAGTAAAAAATGAGATATAATTTAAATAGCTTGCTGATATAAACGTACTAAACTGCTACTGCTTCAAGATCTTTGTTAGCAAGTGTAGGACTCTGAATTTTCTCGTCCACCTCAATTTTTCCATCTCGCAACCTAATCACTCTTCTGGCATAATTTGCGATATCATTTTCATGAGTTACCAAAATGATGGTATTGCCTGAGCGGTAAAGGTCTTCAAAAAGAAGCATAATTTCATCACCCGTTTTACTATCCAGGTTTCCTGTCGGTTCATCCGCAAGTAAAATGGATGGATCGTTTACGAGGGCTCTCGCAATAGCTACCCGCTGGCGCTGTCCGCCGGAGAGTTCATTGGGTTTATGATCCATTCTGTCACCCAAACCAACTTTGGTTAATGTAGCAGAAGCTTTCTCCTTTCTGATTTTACTTTTCATACCAGAATAGATAAGCGGGAGTTCAACATTACTCAGGCAGTCTGTTCGTGGCAGCAAGTTAAATGTCTGAAATACAAAACCTATCTCCCTGTTTCTGATCTGAGCCAGTTCCGCATCATCCAAATCACTCACACGATGCCCGTTCAGTATATATTCCCCGTCTGTTGGAGAGTCGAGACAGCCAATAAGGTTCATCAGGGTTGATTTGCCGGATCCTGAGGGCCCCATTATTGCGATATATTCGTTTTCAGCAATATCAAAGGTTACACCATCAAGAGCTCGTACAAGTGTCTGCCCCATTTTGTAGTGCCTTTTGAGATCTTTAATTTCAATGATTTTCTTTGCCATATCTCCCACCAGGATCAATACTTACAGTTATCAGTTTCTGTTTGATACGTTAATTTTATCGCCATCTTCCAGCTCTCTTGATAGAATACGATAGCTCCCGGTAACCACCTCTGCACCGGTTTCAACACCACTCATTATCTGGATGTGGCTGTTATCACTGATGCCTGTAGTTACTTCCATTCGTTTGGCTATACCACCATCATTCACGAATACCACTCGCCTGAAATCTTCCGTTCTGCTTCGGGATGCTGGCCTTTCTCCGGTTTCTGTAGTGTCTGCAGTGGCAGATCTTGAAAAATCACGAACAGTAACTGCCTGTATAGGGATTGAAACCACATCATACACTGTATTCGTCCGGATATCCACATTGGCAGACATACCGGGCTTGAAGCTTGGGCTGTCGTCACTCTGAGTGCCTTCACTTACATTCATTACCATAAACTCAGATCCCGTTTGATCCAGATTGTGTGGAGTGGTAATGCGAATTTTCACCTTGTAATTGGTTACCTGATCGGCCGATCCGGTTCCCGCTATCTCTGCTGAGTTTGCAATTTCCGTTACCACGCCCTCGAACGATCGGTTTGGATAGGCGTCTACCTCAATTATAGATGTATCAGCAACACTTACATTTACGATGTCGTTTTCGTTTACATCAACCACTACTTCCATCTGTTCCATCCGGGCGATGCGCATCATTTCGGTACCGGCAGTTTGTGCCTGCCCCAGTACGCGTTCACCACGCTCAACCGCAAGACGGCTAATTGTTCCGTTTTTGGGTGATCTGATAACGGTTTGCTGTAGTTCCTCTTCGGCTCTTCGAAGCTGTGCACGTGCACTTTCTATCTGGAATTCAGCAGCCCGAAAGTTCGATTTTTGAGCCTCAAAGTTATTTGATGATTGCAGATATTCCAGCTCAGAGATTAGATCCCGATCGTACAAATGTTTGTTTTTCAGGTATTCAACTTCGGCCTGAAGCATCTGAGCGCGCGCCTGCTCCATTCTGGATTGCTGGGTTAAGAGCATGGCGTTGAGTTCATCAATTCTGGCCTCGTAAAGATCCGGCTTAATCCGTAGCAGCAGATCCCCTTCTCGAACATAATCTCCCTCCTGCACATTCAGTTCAATAATCTCTCCGGATACATCAGGTCGGATAATCACCTCAACTTCAGGTTGAATACGGCCGGTTGCCGATACAATCTGAGTAATTGTGCGAAGTTCTGCGATCTCGGTTTCAACTGCTTTCTCAGCAGTTCCGCCATCAATCCAGCCTGCTGTTTTTGCAACGATGCCAAGCACCACTACAACAAGGAGGATTACTCCTAATATTTTAATTAGTTTTTTTGTCGCTGTTTTATCTTTTGCCATCCCTTATTTTTTTAAAGTAATTGATTGAGTACCCTACAGATCAAACTCCGTATCAAGCTGTCCCAGGAAATAGTCTAACAGCTGTTCCTGGAAAACAAAATTGTAAATCGCCTGAATTCTGTTTGATTGAGCCTGCACATAATTTGCATTAGCGAGGTTCAATTCAATCAGGGTTGACGATCCAACTTCATACCGCTGTTGTTCGGTTTCGTAAGCTCGTTCGGCCGCACGTAGTGATTTTTCGGTTGATTCAAGTTCTTTTACAATAGACTGGTAATCGCTGTATGCCTGCCGAACTTCTTCTGAAATCTGGAATCGCACATTATCAAGCTGCAATTCGCTGTTTCTAAGCTGTACATAGGCATTTTCAACATTTGTTCGATTATTCCACCGGGTAAAAATGGGAATCTGTATGTTGAAACCCATAGTTCGGGTAACGTTTTGATCAAAAAACTGATCGCTGAACGAAACGTTTTCACCCATAAATGTAAACTGATCACTATACCTGGCTCCCACTGATGCACTTGCTGTAATTGTGGGCAGATACTGTGCTCTTGCAATTCTGTAACTCTGGCGATTGCTTTCGATGTCAAATTCCTGTGATCGCAAATCACTGCGCATTTCCAGGGCTGCACTAATAAGATCCTGTAAGTTTAAATTTACAGGAGCAAGTGAAAGTTCATCAACTGAAGGCATGCTTGTTTGAATATCTGTTATGCTCTCATCTTGCATAATTCTAATAAGCTGTGCCTTACTAACTTCAAGTGCGTTCTCACGCTGAATCACGGTTAGTTCGTCGTTTGCTACAGCTGACTCCTGATTGAACAGATCAACCATGGGACGTGCGCCAACTTCCACCTGGGCTCTTACTTGTTCCAGCTGACTTTCTGAAGCCTGCAGAGTGGTTTCTGATATCTTTAACAGTTCTTCGTTTAATACAACCTGCAGGTATCGACTGGCCGTATTGAACATCACATTTTCACGCAGGCGCTCGAATTGCAGATCATCCGATGACCTGTCAGCCTGAGCCCTTCTTAGATTAGAAATATTTGTAAACCCATCAAAAACAGTGATACTTGTGTTTATACCACCATTTAACCCTATCGTTGTACGATCTTCAAATGTGAGATCTTCCTGAACAAACTGCCTACCAACCTGGCGGTTTCCCGAAAAACTTGCGTTTAAATTTGGAAGGAAATCAGCCTGTGCACTTCGAACTCTTGTATCTGCAAGACCCCGATTATTCTCTGCCTGCTTTAACTGATAATTATTTTGAAGTGCAATTTGAATGGCTTCCTCAAGTGTGATGGGTCGCTCTTGTGCCTGGATTAAAACCGGTGTGAGAAAAAAGCACAGTAGTAATAGTATTTTCTGCTTCATGGGATTAGCTGTTATTAGATTTTGGATTTTTACACGTAGAAGTGTAACGAGAGTTTCATAATTTTTTCTCTGTTTTTGTAAATAAAAACGAATTTTAACATTTCGTAATTTCTGGCCATTTTTTTAGACGAAATAGAAACTCATTGGTTTTATCTCATGCTTCAAAAGATTTTTCAGGATCTTCGATGATAAAGCTTACAGATTCGTAAGTAAGCATTTTAAGGAGTATATAAGCACTGAATGGCTGATCAGAAGTAGATAAGCTTTATCTCTTGTCCGAAGTGATTTTTTGATCGATCCATTCACTCATGTAAGATGCTGCTCTCCTGGCAGCAATGCGTTTCATCTCATCATAAAGTATCCCGGTAAAAGCCGGGCTTCTCATTGAGGATTCTGTATCAGATGATTTGCTTTTTTTGCGACGGGTAAGACTTAATGCAAGGCCAACTACCAGTGCAGCACCAAACATCTGAAGTGGCCGTTTTTTTATAAATTCAACAGGCTGAACTGACCCAAGCATGCTCTTTTTTGCTTTTGAAAATCGGTTTTCAAAACTCTGTTCAAGAAGATCAAGGTCGTCTTGTAAACGGGTTTTTCGAAGCCTGATGTCAGCCATGGTTATTTTTTTCTTTTTACTCAGTTTACTCACCCCCTTTTCGATGATTTCTCATCTTCTTTTTCAAATCGATACAGTGTTTTTGCGATCAGTTTAGCCTGAAAATGTTCAGTAAATCGAGTCGATTTTTTCCGAAACAGAACGAAACCAATAACAAACATTGGAATCGAAACAATGGCAAACCCCGCACTGATGCTATTCAACAAATCTCCGATCAAAAACGCCAAACTGAATGCAATAAATAACAACCCACCGGTTAACAGGGCAACGCCTGTAAACTTCTGAATGGTCAGAGCCATTATAAGTGAAATCTGCTCTGCAATGGTTAGAGAAAAGAGCCTAATTCTTTTCTCCACATATTCTTTCAAATCGGTGAGAAGCCGCTGGTCGTATTTGTTCTTTGTATCGTTTTCTTGCTGGGGCATTGAACGCCTATCTGAAAATTTTTCCGATTAGAAAACCGACAGCCGCTCCAACTGCCACACTACTGATAGGATATTTTCGAATCAGAAGTTCAGCTTCGGTTTTTATTTCCTGAAATTTTTCCTGAAGCTCAGCATCCTGTAACATTGAGTGGCCTTCTTCAATTACACTTTCCAGTTCATCGTTTAAATCGTTGATAATATTCTCATCCATCATTCAGGCGGTTACGTGTTTAGGAAATCAGTTATTTGTACAGCAAAATAACACCTTGAACAGTAATGATAAACAAAATATGTCAATTCTTTAGAGAATTGAATAAATGCCCTTCTTATTTAATTGCATATACAATTTTTTGCCTGCACTTTAAGATCAGAGAACCTGATCCAGACAACAGTTATTTTGAAGCTTAAATAATTAGATATGTTTACTTAGTTCTTGCTCAGTTACTCGTAGCGAAGGCTCTCAATTGGGTCGAGCATTGCTGCTTTATAGGCGGGGTATACTCCGAATAGCACACCTACTATAGTCATGCCAATCACTCCACCAATGGCAGAACTCCAGGGTACTACCAGGCTTGATTCGAGCCATATTGCAGCCATGTTACCCAGCCCAACCCCGGCAATAATGCCAATAACTCCCCCAATCTGACAGATAGCGATCGATTCCATCAGAAATTGTGAGACAATTGCTTTTCGTGTAGCGCCTACTGCTTTTCTGAGGCCAATTTCACGTGTGCGCTCTGTTACCGAAACAAGCATAATATTCATCACACCAATACCTGCACCTAATAGTACAATTCCTCCTATTACAAATCCGATCAGGTAGAGAACCCCTGTGAATGAATCGAACGCATTTCCAAGGGATTCATTGGTGGTAATTTCAAAATCGTTTACAGCAGCGGGATCCACCTGCCTGATTGCCCGTAAAATTCCGGTCATTTCATCAATAGTAGCAGAAACTCGGTCAACTGATCCAGCCCTTAGTTGAATACCAATATTTTGGTTTCTCCCGTAAATGCCGGCCAGATTTGAGTAGGGAATCACCACAAAGCGGTCGAGTGTGTTACCAAAAACGTTACCCTTTGCTTCAGTTACTCCAATAATTGTATAAGGACGCCCTTCAATTCGAATCGTTTTACCAAGCGGGGTTTCAAGCTCAAAAAGAGCTTCTGCTACATCCGCCCCGATTATTGCTACCGAACGGGCGTAGTCAATGTCTTCCGGCAGGAAGTTTCGCCCTTCTTCGATTACATAGGCATTGTTTTCAAGATAGTGCTCATTCCCTCCGCGAATACCGATATTGGGTTCCGTTTCGAGCTCACCATAAGAAACACGTGTTGTGCGATATTGTCTGTTGGGGCCAATACCTGTACCAGTTCTTGACATCTCCTGCATTCGTTCCATCTGATGAATCGTGATATCCTGTCGATTTCGGTATTGCTCCCAGTCTGTGGGTCCCATTTGAATTGCTGGAAATTTGGAAACCGTAATCACATCACCACCCATCAGGCTAAGTGTATCCTTAAAATAGGTATCGAGTACAAGAACTGCCGTATTTGCGCTGATAATGGCAAACACTCCTACAGATATTGCGAGTAATGTGAGAGATGAGCGCAGCTTATTTGCCCGGATGGAATCTGTTGCTTGTCTGAAAACTTCAAATATATTCATGGCAAATTACTCGTATCTCAAAGATTCGATTGGGTCTGATTTTGCAGCTCTGCTTGATGGTAAATATCCAAACAAAATACCGATAAACGCACAGATCAAGATAGCATTCACAACGGTTGACCAATCCATATAGGCAACAAAAAACTGGTTCAGCAAGTGGGTTACCCCTATAGAAAGTAGTACGCCAATCAACCCGCCCACAAGGCAAATAACAATGGCTTCCATTAAAAACTGGAGCAATATTTCCCACGATTTTGCTCCCACCGCTTTGCGTATTCCAATCTCTTTGGTTCGCTCCTTTACGGAAACAAACATAATGTTCATCACACCTATACCACCCACAAAAAGTGCCAAGCCGGTCAGAAATATCCCGATACCGTATATCACCATTTTCATTCCCTGGAATTCCTGTTCAAATAGTGCGGCTTTATTGATTGCAAAGTCATTTTCATCAAGCGGGTCGAGCTGGCGGATTTGCCGCATTGCCCCAATCACTTCATATTCGCCGTCAATCATACTTTCATCATCCGGAAACTGTACTGTTAACTGCACACCGCTTCTTAAACTAAACATGGTTCCGAATGAGGTTATTGGCATGATCATGGCGTTATCAAAATCCTCCATACCAAGGAAGCTTCCCTGCTTTTCCATTACGCCAATCACGGTGAACCGCTGCCCGCGGATATGCACCTGCTTACCGATCGGATCCTGATTTGGAAAAAGAGCTTCATTAACCGTATCCCCGAGAATAACTACTCTTGCAACACGCTGAACTTCTGAATCCGTAAAAACTCGCCCATCTTCTATATTTACACCGGATGTTCTGAAGTACCCTGTTGTTACCCCGGAAAGAGAAACACCATCTGCCGATCGCTCCATATGCCGAACACCAACGCTCCTTCTGGCAGCAGCCGATACTTCTGTGGCCGTTGGTGTAAGATCCCGCAGCCTGTCCACATAAGAAACTTCCATCTCTCTGCGATTTCGGTACTCCCACCACCGATATTCACCACCAAATCCCCATGGCCACTTTTCAACATACACAACATTGCGCCCAAGCATATCCATGCTTTCGTCGAATGTTCGGTCTATACCGTCTGATATGGTGTTCATTGCCGTAACAGAAACAATACCAATTACAATACACGTAGTGGTGAGCATAGCACGTGTTTTATTGGTCCAAATTGCAGAAAATGCAATTTTGGTACCTTCTGCCAAACTGATTAAAAATCGACTCATTTCAGATAGTTACAATATGAAAGCTGTTTCTCATCGGATGTTCTTTTCGGTAATTTTTATTCATTACGGAAAGAAGATGATTTCGTTTCACTATATTAAAAAATCTTTTTCACTCAATTAAGATTTATGAAACTTGATGTTCTCGCACTTGCCGCACACCCAGATGATACTGAACTCAGCTGCTCAGGAACTTTGGCAGCACTTGTAAAGCAAGGGTTACTTGTAGGTGTGGTTGATTTAACACGAGGTGAAATGGGAACCCGGGGCACACCGGTACGTCGATTAAAAGAAGCTGCTGAAGCTGCAGATATTCTGGGGCTCAGTGCCAGAGATAATCTTGGTCTGCCAGATACCGAACTTCAAAATATACGTGAACTCCAGCTTCCAATTATTGAGCGAATTCGTTTTTACAGACCGCATATCTGCCTGATCAATTCCCCGAAAGACCGCCATCCAGATCACGGCCATGCTGCGGCACTTCAGCTGGACTCCATCTTCTACAGCGGTTTGCAAAAAATCGAAACCAAAGGCCCTGATGGAAAACTGCAGGAGCCACACCGGCCGGCCCACGTTTTACACTACATCCAGGACCAGCCGCTTGAACCTGATTTCATCTTTGATATTTCAGACTCCATTGAAATCAAAGAAGAAGCCATTAAGGCATTCTCATCTCAATTCAATGTAGCCGACCCAGGGAACGAGCCTGAAACATACATTTCCGATCCGGATTTTTTTGTTTCATTAAGAGCTCGGGCCAAGCAGCTTGGCCATATGGGTGGGTTTAGATACGGTGAAGGATTCATCTACCATAAAAAACCTTTCCCAATGAGCAATTTTTCTTTTTTGATGGAAAGCTCTCCAAAACGCTAAGCACATTTTATTTATCAGATTCCGGTTTACCGAAACCACCTCCTCCCGGAGTGTGCAGGATAAAGCGATCACCACGATTCAGATACCTGCCGTCAACAGAAGAAAGCTTCTCAATTTCTCCATTTTTTCTGATCACAAACTGCTCTCCCTGAGCTCCGCTGTCTCCTCCTTTTAATCCGTAAGGCTTCTGAACCCGATGCTGTGTTAAAACACTTAAATAAACAGGCTCAAGAAAAGTAATATCGCGGATTATTCCATCACCTCCGCGAAATTTTCCGTCTCCTCCCGATTCTCTTCTGATGGAGTATTCATTCAACCGTACCGGATAATTGTGCTCAAAAATTTCCGGGTCGGTACCTCTTGTATTTGTCATATGATGATGAACCGCATCAGCACCGTTAAATTTTACCCCTGCACCCGTACCACCTCCTACCGTTTCATAGTATCCAAAGTTGTCGTTTCCGAAAAGAACATTGTTCATGGTTCCCTGGCTGCATGCAATCCGCCCGAATGGTTTCAGAAGTGTATCCGTCAATCTCTGGCTGATTTCTGTGTTCCCGCCCACAAGTGCAGGGCATTCGGCAGGATTCTCAGGAAATGCGGGATTCAGTAAACACTCGGGAAGTATAATTTTCACTGCATCAAATAGGCCGTCGTTAAGGGGCACATCTTCATCAATTAATACTCTGAGAATGTACATCACCACGCTGTGAACAATGGCCGGTGTTGCATTCAGATTACCTGGCTGAACCGATCCTGTTCCTGTAAAGTCAAAAGTGATAGCTGTATTTGTTACTGTGATGGTTGCCCGGAGTGGCGTGCCGTTATCAAGAAATTCTTCGGTTTGATAGCTTCCATTTGGGAGCTTTTTTATTAATTCACTCATTTTTAGAGCAGAATGTCCTCGAATCTTTTGCATGTACTCCCGAACTGCTTTTAAGCCGTACTGCTCTGCCAGGTTTTTCAAAGCTTTTACACCATATTGATTAGCTGCAACGGCTGCCCTTAAATCTGCCAAATTTTCCCGGCTGCTTCTGGAAGGATAGGTTCCGCCAAGGAATAAGTTTTCGATCTCCTTCCATTTTTCGGTACCGTTTTTAATTACGTAAGATGGAGGTATAATTATACCTTCCTCTTCAAGATTTTTTGCATCCGGTGGCATGGAGCCCGGAGCTTTGCCTCCAATTTCCGCATGATGCGCCCGGTTTGCAGCAAATGCTATAAGCTCATTTTCAAAATAAACCGGTGTGATCACAGTTACATCGGGCAGATGGGAACCTCCAAAAGCCGGATGATTCGTAACCACCACATCACCGGGCCCCATCTTAATTTCCTTTATAACTGCTTGAATACATCTTCCCATAGCCCCAAGATGAACCGGTATATGCGGTGCATTTACAATTAGTTCCCCATCTAAACTTAGAAGTGCACAGGAAAAATCAAGACGGTCTTTCACGTTAACCGAAAGAGCAGTACGACGAAGAATTTCACCCATTTGATCGGCAATAGCCGTAAACCGATTGGTGAAAAGTTCAAGTTGAACGGCAGCGTTCGCTTCAAATGTACCCTCAGTCTCACTCAAAGTTTGCATGGATAGCAGTACAGCTCCTGAATCTTTTTTTACAGCCTGCCAACCCGGTTCAACCACAATCGTACTATATGGATCCATAATGATTATTGGCCCATCGATTTTATCGTTTGTCTTTAGGTTATGAACATGAATGATTTTGCACTCCTGATGTCCTCCATCAAACCACACAGGTTTTACAGTTGAATCAGATTTTTCACCATTATCAAAGCTTTTTTTTCTGACAACAGCAGTGTCTGAATCGAGTACAACGGTTACACGAATGGACTCAAGCTCTATGGTCCGATCCTCTATCCAGTGGCCAAACCGTTCCGAATAGTGCTCTTTGAAACTGGACAGGATATTTCCTGATTCATCATAATCAATCTCTATGGTTGTTTCCTGCCCCTGAAACCTCAGAGACAATATTTTTCTGCTTACCCGAACCACTTCTGCCACTGTTTTGAACGAATTTAATAGCCTTTGTGATGCAGATTCAGATAATTCATCAATCCATGTATCAATATTGTTTTGAACCTTCTCAAACGGTTTTAGAATCTGCATAGAAGAAAATTCCTCCGGCTTTGCCTTTCCAAGGCCGAACGCACTTAGTAAACCTGCTAATGGCGGTATAAGTACTTTTTTGATAGTAAGAAGTTTTGCGATAGCGCAGGCATGCTGACCACCAGCACCACCGAAAGCTGTGAGTAGATAACCCGAGGTGTCATGCCCTTTTTTTACAGAAATTTTCCGGATAGCTTCAGCCATTTTTTCATTGGCAATAGCTAAAAAACCGGCAAGAATTTCTTCCCTGTTCTGTTTCTCACCAAAGGCTGCTTCAAGTTCTCTCAGGATTTCAGTTAGTTTTATCTCGGCAGCACTTTTAGAAATTGGAATCTGAAAATTTGCAGAATCCAATCGCCCCAACAATACATTTACGTCGGTAACGGTTAGAGGTCCTCCTACACCATAACATGCCGGCCCCGGAAACGCACCTGCACTTTCCGGCCCTACGCATAGTTTGTATCCATCGAAGTAACATAAAGACCCACCTCCTGCAGCAACGGTTTTCACATTTACAGCCGGAGAAACAAGATGTGCATCACCCACTGAGTGCTCAAACACATAATCGAAACTGCCCGAATATCGGGCAACATCGGTACTGGTACCTCCCATGTCAAACGAAATCACATGATCAAATCCCTCGCTAATTGATGCTGAAACAGCGCCAACAACACCTCCCGCAGGTCCGCTTAAAAGGCTCTCTTTTGGCAGAAACTGATCAACAGATGAGAGGCCTCCGGCACTGGTCATTATATGAATAGAACCTTTTGAGACAGATTTTTTAATTGATTCCAAATATTTTATCAGAACCGGAGCCAGATAAGCATTTACCACTGTGGTTTCCGCCCGGGGAAGAAATTTTATGGAATTGGAAAGATCTCCCGATACAGAAACATGTATGAAACCGGCTTTACGTAATACCTCATTGATCTGTTGTTCATGTACACCATTTTTTGGACTGTTCATCAATACAACAGCAGCCGATTTTACGCCATCATTTCGAATTTCAGCAGCTACTTGTTGAAGAGATTTCACATCAAATTCTTCAAGAATTTTGCCATCGGCATCAATGCGCTCACAAATTCCCAATACCTGTTTGCAGAGTAGGGTTTTTTTTTTGATTTCAAGAGCAAACAGATCTCTTCGTTGTTGGTTACCGATTTCGAGCAGATCTTCAAATCCTTTCGTAATGCATAACAGCGGTGCCTCCCCCTTTCTTTCGAGCAGCGCATTTGTTCCCAGAGTGGTGGCAAGTCGCAACTGAATGTGGGGCAGATCCTCTTCTTTTTTGGTTTTTGTTAGCAATCGAGCTGCCAAAACAGGAGCTTCTTCGTCAGAAAGTACTTCAAAGGATGTTGGTAGTGCTGCAATAGGTTCAATTTCACGATTTAATTCAATGATGCTTTCGCCAGAATGAAATGAAAGAACCTTCGCGTATTCACCGTTCATAAGCAGATTCAATCTGAATCCACGAATGAAATCATCAGGCACATCCCATTGGTGGTTGATTTTAAATCGACGATTTCCTAGCTGGGCAGTTATTTCACCACGGAGTGAACTGTTACTCAGCACTTTAGCAGTATGAACATTCCCGTCAGGATCCAACCCTATACAATCCGTGAAGGTGCCGCCTGTATCTACCCAAATTTTCCAGGCTCCGTTTTTATCACTCATTGAGCAATGCTTACAGATGGTTTACACACTTCGCGGATTGTATTTATTGTCATGAGGTTTCTGCTGCGAGTGTTTCTTCAATTACACGTTTTTGGATATCGTGAGGTACAGGACCATACTCATGAAAGGTTCTGGTATAATTTGCACTGCCCTGAGTCATCGATTTCAGGCGGGTTGTGTATTGATCCAGTTCCTGCAGCGGCACAATCGCCTTAATTTTCTGTATGGATCCTTCAGAATCCATTCCAAGGATCTGCCCACGCCGCGAACTCAGATCACTCAATACATCCCCCATGTAAACCGATGGCAGTGTTACCTCGATTTCGTACAGAGGCTCCATCAATTGTGGAGATGCTTTCAAAAACCCATCTTTAAACGCCATCAAGCCGGCTGTTTTAAAAGCAGCTTCGTTGGAGTCAACCGAGTGCATGCTTCCGTCATATACCGAAACCCGGATATCTCTGGCACGACAACCACTAAGCGGGCCATTCGCCATTTTATCCATAACACCTTTCAGTATTGCTGGCATAAACCGGTTGTCAATCACACCCCCAACAATACAGTTCTGGAAAATCAATTTTCCGCCCCATTCCAGATCAATCTCCTGCACATCCCGAACGTTCAGGTCATCCCGCTGCGGCATTCCCTCTTCCCAGGGCTCTATGGAGATGTAAACCTCTGCATACTGGCCGGCACCACCACTCTGTTTTTTGTGCTTATAATGCGAATCCACACGCTTGGTAATGGTTTCGCGGTAAGGGATGCGGGGTTTAATAAACTCTACATCCAGTTTAAAGCGCTCTTTTAACTGATGCAGAATCACTGCCAGGTGCTCCTCACCAAGGCCATGTATAATCGTTTGCTGCAATTCCTGGCTGTGCTCTACCCGGGCAGACGGGTCTTCTTTCTGAATCTGGTTCAGGGCACTTCCGAGTTTATCCTCTTCACCCTCCTGCTTCAGTTTAACGGCAGCTCTCATTGTAGTGGTGGGATAGGTAATTTCCGAGAATTCAAGATTCTTATTCTTCTCCGTGATGGTATCTCCGGGAATCATATCTTTCAATTTTACAGCAACTGCAAGATCACCTGTATGTACCTCGGGCACCTCAAACCGTTTTGCACCTTGGTTGATATAGAGAGAACCAATCCTCAATCCATCTGACGTTCTGCGATTTTCCAGATCCATTCCGGGTTGAATTGAACCACCGGTTACTTTGAAATAGGTTAGATCTCCAACATGTGCCTCTGAGCTTGTTCGGAACACAAAAAATGATGGTGACGCATCCTGACTTGGCTTATACGGTTCACCATTTTTCAGAATCAGTTCCCGATCAACGGGTGATGGTGCCACATTTCCCAGAAATCCGAGAATTCTTCCGGTTCCCATATTTTTTGATGCGCAAGCACAAAACAGAGGAAAAATATCCCTGTTCAAAAGGCTTGTTTGAAGACCGTCGCGCATCTGATATTCATCCAGTTCACCGTTTTCAAAATAGAGATCGAGAAGAGTTTCATCATTTTCGGCGATGGTTTCCACAAGTTCATTGTGAAGAAGTTCGGCCTGTGCCTTTTGCGATTCCGGTATCGGGAGTTTATCCGGCCGGCCTCCGTCTTCAGGAAATTCGTACATCGTCATTTTCAGTACGTCAATAATCGCATGAAAATCTTCCCCTTCACTGTATGGATACTGCACAACAACCACACCGCGACCAAAGCGCTCTTTTGCCATATCCACAGTATTCTGAAAATCCGATTTATCGCTGTCGAGTTTGTTTACAACAATCATAGATGGAATTTCTTCTCTCTCAGCTGCTTTCCAGAAAGCTTCGGTTCCCACTTCTACACCTGCTTCACTATTCAGAACAAACAGAGCCGTGTCTGCCACATAAAACGATTCGGATACTTGTCCCCAAAAATCACTTGAACCGGGGTTGTCAAGAATGTTTACTTTTGTACCCCTCCAATCCAGATGCAGCAAGGCTCCGTAAATCGATTTTTGTTTCTCTTTCTCAATTTCCCAATGGTCGGAAAATGTATTCTTTGACTCGATTTTTCCCCTTTTATGCGATGTACCCGACTCAAAAATCATTGTTTCTGCAAGCGTTGTTTTACCAGAACCCGAGTGCCCAAGAAGAGCAACATTTCTTATTTTTCCTGATTCATATACTTTCATTTACTTCTCCAATCTTTATTTTGTCTTTTTTCATTATGAGCAGAAAGGTGCTTATTGATTATCTATTTAAAATGAAAAACCATTAAATAAAATCATAAATTATTTTAAAAAAAATGAGCCCTGTGCAACGTCCAGGTTCATGTTCAACACACCCTGTCATGAAAAAAATTCTACTTCTTCAAACTGGCGGTACCATTGCCATGCATTTCGATTCGAGCGGTGTGCAACTGCAAAGTAATAAATGGCTCAACGTACTATATAAAGAGATACCCGAACTGCGACAGATTGCAGATATTGAGCTTGAAAGTGTATTTTTTGAAGACAGTTCTGATGTGAACCAGACGCACTGGAAACAACTCGCCGAGTTGATTTTCGAGCGCCGAAACAGCTGTGACGGGATTGTGGTTCTGCACGGTACCGATACAATGGCTTACACTGCATCAGCACTCTCTTTCGCTCTTCAAAATCTTCCCATCCCTGTAATTTTTACAGGAAGCCAGGTTCCCTTGAGCAACATCCGGAGTGATGCCCGCCGTAACCTCGTGAATTCCGTTGAACTGGCAACCCATCCGATCTTCGAAATTGCCATCTGTTTTAATGATCATCTTTTCAGAGGCAGCCGCTCTACCAAAATGAGTATTGGGGATTTTGATGCATTTTCATCACCAAATTTCCCCGCGCTTGCAGACATTGGCATAAAAATTAGATTTTCGGATGAAATTCGAACAGTGAACCATGCTGAAGCCGTTTGCTCTCCACTGTTTGATGATACCGTTCATGTAATTAAAGTGTTTCCGAATTTAAACCCCGAAATGCTCGATTGCATCAATCTTGAACGAACCAATGCTGTTATTTTTGAAGCATTCGGAATTGGTAACATACCGATAAAAGGTCGGTATAATCTGCTTCCGTTTGTTGAGAAGTGCAGAGATCAAAAATGCCACGTCATCGTAAATTCCCAGGCTCCGTACGATTCTGTTGACCTCACTCAATACTCAAGCGGACAGGAATTAGAAAAACTTGGCGCTTTGAGTGCGGGTGACATGACCATGGAAGCAACCATCACAAAAACCATGTACTTGCTTGGTCACAAATTTGAGGATAGTGCGTTCAGAAGGAGTTTCTTAAAAAATCTCACCGGTGAACGGTCTGAAATTTGATTTGCAGAAATCAACTTCAACTCTCAATTTAGAATAACCGAACAAACCAAAACCAGAGAGCTCTTTATGCTATTTGTATTCGATGTAGAAACCATTCCCGATTTTGATTTTATCCGAACATTACTGTCAGATACAGAAAGCAATGAC
>SLGA01000329.1 GCA_007123985.1 Balneolaceae bacterium
GCAACCATCGAGTATCTAAACGCCCAGGTAAATGCAGGTGCACAGGCCGTTCAAATTTTTGATTCTTGGTCGGGCCTTCTAAGCCCAGATGACTTTAATGAATGGGCTCTGCCGTATTTGATGGAGATTACAGCGGCTGTAAAAGATGTACCGAAAATACTTTTTGCAAAAGGATCATGGTATGCCCTTGAAAGACTGGCCTACAAAAGCGGTGCATCTGCTTTAGGCCTCGATTGGACCATTTCACCGGAATATGCCCGTGAAAAAACCGGGAATCAGATTACCCTTCAGGGAAATTTTGACCCTACACACCTGCTGGCGCCAATTCCTGAAATTGTAAAAAAAACAAAGCGAATGATCGATCGATTCGGAACACAGCGATATATCGCCAACCTTGGCCATGGAATTCTGCCGCATGTCCCTGTGGATCACGCACGGGCTTTTGTGGACACGGTGAAGGAGTATGGAAAGTAACCGACGTAAAAAGTGAAACGGCAAATGTGAAACTTTATTTATTGAGTAGAATTCAGCTTCGATCAGGGCAGTTCTATAAGCGAGAGAATGTCAAAAGCGGCACGCTTGCGAAATATCCCTGTTTTACATCTCACTTTTGCCTTTTGCCTTTTGCCTTAAAATAACGTCCAATGTCAGAAATCAGAGAAAACTTTACTACATACATACAGAATCTTCAGAATAAAATCTGTTCGGCTCTTGAAAACGTTGATGGGAAACAAACCTTCAGAGAAGATCCCTGGGAGCGGGATGGCGGAGGTGGTGGCAGAACCAGAGTGATTGAAAAGGGAGATGTTTTTGAAAAAGGCGGTGTAAATATCTCAACTGTGCACGGTGAACTGCCGGACCCGATTAAAAATCATTTCAACGTGAAAGAAGGCTGGTTCTGGGCCGGGGGATTATCCCTTGTCATACACCCATTAAGCCCGATGGTGCCAACTGTTCATGCAAACTTTCGCTATTTCGAACTGTATGAAGATGAAAATATGCAATCACGAACGGATGGCTGGTTTGGTGGTGGTGCCGACCTTACTCCGTACTATTTATGGGATGATGATGCAAAACACTTTCACTCAGTATTAAAAGATGCCTGCGACAAGCATGGTGAAGATCTCTACCCGGCTTTTAAAAAACAGTGTGATGAGTATTTCTACAACAGCCACCGCGGTGAAGCGCGGGGAGTTGGAGGGCTCTTTTTTGATTACCTTCGTCCGGATGATAAACGATCTCTCCATCAGTGGCAGCAGTTTACTGAAGATGCCGGTGATGCATTCATCGAAGCTTATCTGCCCATTGTAAAACGTCGAATGGATGAACCGTTCGATGAGAATCAAAAATACTGGCAGGAGATCCGGCGGGGGCGGTACGTGGAGTTCAATCTGATCCACGACCGTGGAACTCTTTTTGGCCTCAAAACCAATGGTCGTATTGAATCCATTTTTATGAGCCTGCCCCCCACTGTTCGCTGGGATTATGATTTTCAGCCAGCAGCAGGCTCACGCGAAGAAGCCGTTCTGAATATACTCAAAAACCCAAAAGAGTGGGTATAGACTATGCAAACTTACTATTTGGGCAATTGGAAAGTAAAGAAAGAAGAGCTCTGAGTGTTTAAAAAACACTCTAAAAAGAGAACAGATTCTTGTCCGAACTAAGTAAAGAATTTGATTCTTTTAAAAGGAGAAACACTGTAAAGCAAAAAAAAGAAATCTCCCAGTCCTCATTTCAATACTCTTTTCTGCAATACCTTCTTTCCCTTTTGATTGTGTATTTTAAACCTGTTGAATGTGAATGCTAATATAGATAGAAAACAATCTGCTGTTGGTTATTCACATAAAAATGAAGATTATTAATGTAAGTTTGAGATAGAGGCGAGAGTTAAGTTTTACACTCAGAAACCAACTCATAAAGCAGCAAACCAACCCCAACCCCTCCTTACGAAAGAGGGAAGACTTTTTTCCACATTCTTATCTCGATTGCAGTTTAATTATTCATCAAAAGGTTATTCATGGTACCCCTTTCCATTTTAGATCTCGCAGTAGTAACAGAGGGCAGTTCAGTTCTGCAGATCAGGGACGAGATTCAAAACAGCAGGCTGCCTGCAACCGAGAAAACCCGTGTTGGATTGGGTGGAACAGACCAGAATGCTTATTCTTGTTCTTCTCTCAGGCGATTATCTTCCATTTCTTCTTCCACACTTATTTCTTCTTCAATTCTCCTTAACTCTTCTCGTTCTATGCGCCTGTAATACCTTCTGAAAAAGAAATTCTGTTTAAGAGCCTGCATATTTTCATCCAGAACTTGGGAACCCTGCTTAAGGTTAATAATCAACTGACTAAGATTTCCGGCCATCGTGGTATCATGAATTAACACACCCAGCGAACCTTCACCACTGTTTATTTTCGTCATAATTTCCCCAAGTTCCTGCGAAGCGATCTCTGTTTTTGCTGCCGTTAGCTGCAACTTTTCCATAAATTCAAAAACATTCTGTTTGGTAATTTCAATGGTTTCATCAAAACCTTCAGAGCTTTGTTTGAAATTTTCAATAGTCTGAGTGATATTATCAGCAATGGATGGGTCCTGTATTAATCTGCCAAGTGCGCCTTCTCCCCTATTTATATCCGTCATAATTTGTGAAAGTTGATATGTAATAATCTCGGCATTTGCGGCCGAGATCTGTAAACTAGCCATCACCACATCGGTTTCAATTGGCTCCTTCGATAAAATATACTGCCCATCTTTCACGATTTGAGCGGCATTACTACCCTGGGTAATAATTAAAACACGATCGCCAATGATCCCTTCTGAGCCAATCCCCGCCTGACTGTCTGCTTTAATAAACTGCTGTACATTTCTCCGGATCAACATGTCTACCTGTACCGTAGAATCATTAATAATGGTAATATTATCAACTATACCCACATTTATGCCTGAAAACCGGATGTTATTTCCCACAAGTAAGCCGCTTACATTCTGAAAATTGGTTGTGACTTTAAATACTGGGTTAAACAAGTTCTGTTGCCTGCCTATAAAAAAGATAGCAATCACAAAAATCGCGAGGCCAACTGCAATAAACATTCCTAAACGAGCTTTAAAAGCCGGGGTATAATTATCCATAATCTTAAGTTGTTACGTGAGTAGACAAGTTTTTTGTTTTGAAAAAGGATTGAATCAGCTCATCGGGAGATTTTTCAAATTCATTAATGGTACCCTCCATGTACACTTCTCCTTCTTTCAGCATGATTATACGGTCAGCAGTAGCACGGGCGCATTCTATATCGTGAGTGATGATAATGGAAGAGGTGTTGTATTTTTTTTGAACCTCGTTGATCAGAGCGCTGATTTCATCTGAGGTTACCGGATCGAGGCCGGTGGTGGGTTCATCGTACAGCATTATCATAGGATCAACCACGATGGTGCGAGCCAGGCTTGCCCGTTTGCGCATTCCGCCCGAAAGTTGCGAAGGCATTTTGTGCAATGTGTCGGATAGACCAACGTTTTCTAAAGTCTCTGATATTTTTTCATCCATCTCTTTTTTTGACAGATTTTTTTTAATCCTTCTTAGAGGAAATTCGAGATTTTCTTTGATTGTCATAGAGTCGTAAAGTGCGCCGCTCTGGAACAGGAACCCGATTTTCTTTCTCAATTCTGCCAGATCCCAGTCGTTCAGTTTGTTCACATCCTCACCAAGCACATTAATTGTTCCGGAATCGGGAATCAGCAATCGAACAATACATTTTATCAGCACAGATTTGCCTGAACCTGATTTACCCAGAATCACAAGGTTTTCCTTCTCAAATAGTTGCACCGAAAAACCTCTTAGTACCGGTATATCGTCGAAACCTATTTTGAGATTTTGGATTTCAATTACCTTTTTAGCTGATAATGTGGCTGAATCTGCCGTGGCTGTTTTAATTTCATTTCCCATACTTATAATAACATGTCGGTTATTTGCACAGCAACCAGGTCAATCAGTATCACAAATAGCGAGGCAAGTACAACAGACTCATTGGCCGCTTTCCCAACACTTTCTGTTCCGCGGCCGGCTGTAAATCCTTTATAACATCCAATAAACCCGATAGCCGCACCAAAAAAGTAGGTTTTGATTATTGCAGGAAACAGATCTGAAAATCCAATGGCATTGAAAGCCTGCGATATGAACAGCACAAAATTAACTTCTCCTTTAATATTGGCTCCGGCCCAGCTTCCAAGAATTCCGAGAGCGTCGGCATATAAAACCAAAATGGGAATCATCAGTGTAGCGGCCAGCACTCTTGGAACCACTAAAAAACGAATGGGATTTGTGGACGATACTTCCATGGCATCAATTTGCTCCGTTACTTTCATGGACCCTAATTCAGCTCCCATTCCCGATCCAATTTTACCTGCGCAAATTAATGCAGTAACAACCGGTCCCATCTCCTTCACGATTGACAAAGCTACCATTCCAGGCAGCAAAGACACTGCTCCGAAATCTGCAAGTACCGGTCGGGCTTGAATGGTAAGAACCAACCCAATTACAATTCCGGTTATTGTTATAAGAGGCAATGTTTTATTACCCACCAGGTAACACTGCCTCAGAAATTCTTTAAATTCAAAATTGCGGGAAAAAATGGCTTTTATCGTAAGCAGAAAAAAGAGATTAAATTCACCAACTGCTAAAAAGAAACGATTCGCTTTTTGAGTTTTTTTTATAACATTTTCACTCAGTTTTATAGCTTGTTTCTTTGCATCGGGCAGTTTTGGAATTTTTTTATTTTTGGGATCAAATACTTTCATCTGTTTCTTTATATGCTATATTTTCTCTGATAGAATTCAGATAATATAGCCCGAAATAAGAGCCTGACTGGATTTTAAATCACCTTCTCTTTTGACCTTGTAAAGTATTGTATTAAGACTCAAAACTTTTACAGTTTTCTAACTAAGAGTTACATATATCATTGATTGATAAACATTTTAATCAGTAATACTTTATTGCTGATTATGTCTTGTAATCATTTATAGTTACCATCAAAGTGAACAAACAGTAGATTGTCTGTAGGAAATGGGTAGATCCTCAAAACAGTACTTGTTGAAGCTTCCCGTTAACATTTCAATTCCCTCTTCCCATCAGAGCTATGTTCCCCTTCGATTCTGTATTATAAACCTGTTGAATGTGAATGCTAATATAGATAGAAAACAATCTGCTGTTGGTTATTCACATAAAAATGAAGATAA
>SLGA01000297.1 GCA_007123985.1 Balneolaceae bacterium
AAATGCACTTGATACATCCCTCAGCATAAACAGCCCATACTTTGAAAGAATTCGTGACTCATTAGCTGTTTGGGATACAAAACTTATTACCGGTTCCGGATTCTTCGAATTTTATGAGGAGGATGATAAGCCCCGTGTAACCCGCCAGACAAGCGACGGACGTAACTACAATGTATTCAATGCCGCAATTTTCCTGCAACCCGATTCCCCTTCTGAAATTTACCGCAAAGGACGACTCGTACCTATCGTTGAGCGGTTTCCTTTTGTTGAATTTTTCCAGGCAATCGACATCTTCGGCTGGGTAAACTGGGGTGATATTATGGGGTATGGTTTAGGACGAACCGCCGATCAGTTTACAGTATCCGGCACAAACACTCCGGCACTCATATGTTACGACTCCGTATTTCCAAACTGGGTAAATCAATTCGTGCAGGATGGCGCCGGGTTTCTCACTATCATTACAAATGATGGCTGGTGGGGTGATTCTCACGGCCATATCCAACATTTTGCATTTGCTCGTTTACGTGCCATAGAGCACAGAATGTGGATTGCCCGGTCAGCCAATAATGGTATTTCTGGTATCATATCACCCGATGGTAAAGTACAGGTTGAAACTGAATACTGGACCGAAGACGCTTTTTCCTTCACAATATATCAGTCTGATCGCCGCACGGTCTACAGCAGGCATGGAGATTGGGTTGGTTTCGCGAGTTTGATTTCTTTACTATTGGGTCTGACGTTTATAAAATTCCGTCCAAAAATTAAATGATGAAAAATTCATGATTGCCCGACTGACCTTCGTTTTCTCACTTGTTATACTCCTGTTTTCATCCTGCTCCAACTCCGATGAGGTCGAAACCACAACCGATGAACCCGGTTATATTCAATTTTTTAATGCACTCGCGCAAAAATGTGGTGATGCCCATCAGGGGCAGTTAATTATACAACCTGAAACGGTTGATATGTTCAAAGGCACAGAAATGATGGTAATGCATATTCGTGAATGCTCAGATAACCAGTTAAAAATACCATTTCACATCGAAAATGAAGAAACCGGAGAGTGGGATCGCTCCAGAACCTGGATCATCACCCTGCATGATGATGGTCTTGAACTTCGGCACGATCACAGAATGCCGGATGGCTCAGACGACGATGTAACCATGTACGGTGGTTTTTCTGTAGATGAGGGCACTGCAAACGTGCAAAGATTTCAATCAGAAGAGAGAACAGCGCAGGCAGATGGCGAATTCAGAGGGTGGAGAATTGAGTTTTTCCCGGGAGAGCGCTACACATACGGTACCGTATGGCAGGATGAATGGAATATTATGGTACAATTTGATCTGACTAACTCTATTGAAGAGCCTCCTGCACCATGGGGACACGAGTAAGATTTGTAAAAAATATTTACCTGTACGCAAGAATTCAGATGATTCTGTTATCTTTTGCGTTAAATGCTTGTCTCGTACAAATTTTAATAATCGGATATGCTTTACAGGTACCTTTTCATTATTGCTATTTGGTTTTTTTTAGCAGAAGAAATTACCGCGCAGCCGGTAGTTACTGATAATGCGGAAATAGAGCTAATTTCCGAGCAGGAATCCATTCTACCCGGCCAATCTTTCTGGATTGGAGTACACATGAATCTTCGGGAAAACTGGTATGTATACTATCGAAATCCCGGGGATTCAGGTATGCCGCTCATGTTGGAATGGCTCCACGACAAAGATTTCCAAATTGGTGAGATACAGTGGCCAACCCCACTTTGGATCGATGTTGCCGCAGGTTTGGCAAGTCATGGTTACTACGATTCAGTTCTCTTTATGATGGAGGCTACCGCACCGGACGATCTTGTACCCGGAACAGAGTACACTCTGATTGCTGAAGCAGACTGGCTGATTTGTGAAAAAATCTGTATTCCCGAATATGCCGATCTCGAGTTAACACTGCTTGTAACAGATGAAGAGCCCGAATACAACTCTGAAAACCTTGCTCTTTTCAATGAAACCCGTAATAAACTGCCGGTAACACTCGACTATTGGAGTGCTGAAGCAACGGTTGATGCAAATGGTGCCACACTTAAACTTTCAACAGATGCATTCGATCTTCCAGAATTTTCTGAGATTATCTATTTTGCCAAAGAAGAGGGTGAGATCGAAAATGGAGCGCAACAGCCATTTTCCGTTGATGGGAACACCATAACCATCGAACTTCAAAAATCTACCTACAAAAGCGGAGATATCGACCGTTTGTGGGGGCTGGTATATAATGCTGATGGCTGGGATGAAGCCGGCACC
Organism: Balneolaceae bacterium; assembly: GCA_007123985.1. Taxonomy (GTDB): domain Bacteria; phylum Bacteroidota; class Rhodothermia; order Balneolales; family Balneolaceae; genus Rhodohalobacter. Next base: position 2,295 of record SLGA01000297.1, read on the forward strand.
ATCCAATCCATAATTGTTGATGTTTCTCCAGGCGATGGATCAATTACTGCTTCGGATGTTGCATCCATGCAGATCTTTTCAGCCCGTTTTTTACTGATTCTTGGTTTTGCTTTTCTTGGTGGAATGATCCTGAACCTGATGCCATGTGTATTCCCTATTCTCTCCATCAAAGTGATGAATTTTATGCAAATGGCCGGCCACGATTCCCGAAAAGTGCGAATGCACGGATACGTTTTTGGTGCCGGAGTTTTGATTTCGTTTCTCTTTCTTGCACTGCTTCTCATTTTGTTGAGAGCAGGCGGCCAGGAACTTGGCTGGGGATTCCAGCTGCAAACTCCCGCTTTTATTGCATTCATGACATTTCTGATGTTTGCACTCGGCCTAAGCCTGATGGGAGTGTTTGAAATCGGCAACTCTCTGATTAATGTAGCAGGGAAAGCAAATACCGGTGAGGGGATGCGCGGATCATTCTTTAGCGGAATTCTTGCCACCATACTTGCTACCCCATGTACTGCACCATTTATGGGAACAGCCATTGGTGTGGCAATTACTCTCCCCGCCACTACATCCCTCATCATTTTTGGAACTTTAGGGTTGGGAATGGCAGCACCATATGTGCTTCTCTCTTCCTTCCCCGCACTTATGAAATTTATGCCTAAACCCGGAGCTTGGATGGAAACATTTAAACAAGCAATGGCCTTTCCACTTTTTGCAACAGCCATATGGCTTATCTGGGTATATGGACAACAGGCCGGAATTGACGGGTTAACACGATTGCTTGTTGGTTTACTGATGCTCTCCATAGGTATCTGGATTTTGCATCGCTGGAAAGCAGTTCAAATATCGAGTACTTCACGAATAATGAGCCGTGCTATTGTTGCCGCATTTATTGTAGGCGGATTTTGGTTCTCTGTTCCTGAAACCGGTATTCATCAAACCGGAAACGAAATTACATCATCAAATAGTTTTGGCGTGGATTGGGTTGCATATACTGAGGAGACTCTTCAGGAAAATCTTGATCAGGGCAATAATGTATTTATCGATTTTACCGCTGCATGGTGCATTACCTGTAAAGCGAATGAACGAATTATTTTCAGCTCCGATCGTGTAAAAAACAAGTTCAACGATCTCGACTTTGTGATGATCAAAGCAGACTGGACAAACCGAAATCCCGAGATCACCCGGGCGCTTGAATCATTTGGAAGAAATGGTGTGCCACTCTACGTAATCTACTCACCTTCCATTGAAGAACCCATGATATTACCTGAATTACTCACACCAAATATTGTGTTAGATGCACTTGAAAAAATATCCGGCAAAACAACGTTAACCTTATCCGATTCTTAACCTTCAACTAAAAAGTAAAAACCAATGAAAAAAACAGCACTACTTTCTTTGATTATTGCAGCATCTGTGATGCTTCTTAACTTCACATCATCAGATAGTGAAAAAGCCGGGGCAGTTGTAGGCCAGCAAGCACCCGACTTTTCTGTAGTTGATGCCCATGGCAACATGCACAGCCTGAGTGATTTTGAAGGGCAGTATGTAATTTTAGAGTGGCTCAACCATGGTTGCCCATTTGTTCGAAAACATTACGATGGAAACAACATGCAGGAACTACAACAACGATACACAGAAAAAGGCGTTGTCTGGCTATCGGTTGTTTCATCCGCTCCCGGTACTCAAGGCTACATGGAGCCTGAAGAAACTCTACAAACGGCTGCAGAAAAAGGCGCAGCCCCTACTGCAATTCTGCTTGATGTTGACGGAACTATGGGACGTGCATACGATGCACGGGTAACACCTCACATGTATATCATCAACCCAGAAGGAGTGCTTGAGTTTAACGGTGCAATAGACGACAGACCCACTGCAAGAGCACGGGATCTCGAAGGTGCACACAATTATGTAGTTGCTGCGATGACCAGCCTGCTGAATGGCGAGCCCGTTGAAGTTACTACAAATACACCATATGGTTGTACAGTTAAATATGAATAGTTTCTAAAGTATTTTAAATCAAAAAAATAGCCCCGAATCAGCAGATTCGGGGCTATTTTGTTTTAAATAACTTTACGTTATAACTACTTAAAGCACTTCTGATATCTCTGTGTATTCCATATCAAATGCCTCGGCAACGTCTTTATACACAATTTTACCGTTCGCAACATTCAGGCCTTTCAACAGCTCAAGATCATCATTCAATGCCTGCTTCCAGCCCTTATTTGCAATCTGAACGGCATACGGTAGTGTAGCATTTGTGAGACCAAGTGTTGACGTGTACGGTACAGCCCCCGGCATGTTAGCCACACAGTAGTGAACTACATCATCTATAATATAGATCGGGTCATCGTGCGTGGTAGGTCTTGAAGTTTCAAAACATCCGCCCTGATCAATGGCCACATCAACCATCACAGTACCGGGTCTCATCAGCTTTAGCATATCCCTGCTGATAAGGTTCGGAGCTTTTGCGCCGGGAATCAGTACGGCACCAATTACAAGGTCTGTTGTTGGCAGCAAGTTTCTGATCGCACCTTCTGTTGAATAAAGTGTTCGCACATTTTTAGGCATCACATCATCGAGATAACGAAGGCGTGGTATGCTGATGTCCAGAATTATGGTGTTTGCTCCCATACCGGCTGCTATTTTTGCAGCATTTACACCAACAATACCGCCGCCAAGAACAATCACATTGGCAGGAGGAACCCCTGGAATACCACCCATCAGAACACCACGCCCACCCGTTGCTTTTTCAAGATATTTAGCCCCTTCCTGGGCAGACATCCGGCCTGCCACTTCACTCATTGGAACGAGAAGCGGAAGGCTTCTGTCGGCTTTTTCTACCGTTTCGTATGCAATTGCGATGCATTTGGAGTCGATTACAGCCTGGGTAAGTGCTTCGCTGGCTGCAAAATGAAAATAGG
>SLGA01000100.1 GCA_007123985.1 Balneolaceae bacterium
TAGAAGCCATACAGTTGCTGCTTCGGGTCTAAGGCTAAGATACCAGGGGAGATTTTCCTGAAACAGAAGCAACTCACGATTTCCAATCCATAATAAAAGCAGCCCCGCAAAAAGTAACATTGCGGGAAACCACTTTGTATTCGAAAAAAGGTCTGAAAAACTGCCTCCAGACATGCTACTGTTTATTATGCATGTAGTTTTTACTTCTTATACAATAACCCCACCAGCCCTGCAATCGTTGCAACAGCACCTCCAATGAGCATCCACATTACACTGCTGTTGGGTGATCCAGTTAGAGCTTCTTCAATTTCCGAGCCAATCGATTGATATTCCTGATATCCAAAATAGAGTAGTATCAGGCCACCCACTAAAAGTCCGGCTGAAATCATTTTTTTCATAAATCTCCTTAGGATTCGGTTTTGGTTTTATTATTTAGGTACTCCTCACGCGCTTCTAAAAGTTTCAGTACCCGCTGCATGCTTCGCTTTCTCACCAGAATATCCTTTGTGTAGTATATTGTAGAGAAGATTACGAAAGCCCAGGCAGATAAGCCAAGCAGTAAATTGATGTTACTTCCGCTGTTACCAAACTGAATGAAGTGGTAAACACTTAAAAGCGAAAAAATGATAATTGAAAAAATTACAATAACGCCAAAAATACGTATTTGTCGAAGTGAGTAAACGGCTGCTTTTTCATAGTCTCCGTTGCTCAGCCACTCCTTTTGTTTGAACAGGTAGCCATGGCTGAACTGATTAAATTCTTCTTTAATCATCGCTATAAACAGATCGTCTTTGGGCATTACAGAGTGTTACTGTGAGTTCTTCTGTAATACAATAATAAATTGTTCTGTGTGATTCCATTTATCATTAATCAGAGAGTGGTTATTTGAAAGGATTTTAGTAACATCTTGTAAAATCAAACTATCATATCATTGTTTATGAAAAACTCACGGAAAATAGTATTCACTATCCTGCCTGTAATTTTGGCTGTTGTTTTTAGTTCGCAAGCATCTGCACAACCATCCGCCGACCGACTTGCGGATCAAATCGCTCAAAAAAACAGTGATCGAATTGCAGCCATCGAAAATATTGTGATTACGGTAACCCCTGAAAATGGCGGGTTCTTCCCGGTTACCGTAACAGCCTACGAAAAGATAAACCGCAATGGGAGGGATGTTTTAGTGGCTGAGGAAGCAGATATGGATATTGGAATGTTGAGCGGGGCTTTTGACGATCAGATGCCGAAATTGGTTCGGGCGGCTCACTCTATCACAAACGAAAGGCTACACGGAAGAGCGGTTTACAGGGTAGAAGTTGATGATACAGATGCGCTGAACGATCTGGGTGGCGCTGAAGCAGAGTTTGATTTTGAAGACGAGGTTGTGGTTGTAAATGCAATAGTTTGGATTGATCAGACGGAGCTCTATCCGATAAAAATTGAGATGGTTCAGCTTAGTGAAGAGGGATTTGAAGTATCAGTTTCTCTGACTATGGAAGATTACAGGGAGTACAATGGACTTGCGATTCCCCATCGCATAAGTATGAATGTAGATGGTCTGGAAGATCAGCTTTCAGACGAAGATCTGGCAGAGGCACGCGGGTATTTGCGTGAATTGAGAGAACAACTTGAAGCCATGCCGCAGGATCAGCGTGAGATGATTGAAGCCCAGCTGAGACGACAAATTGAAATGTTTGAAGCCATGCTTGATGGGGAGGGATTTGGGATGGGTGAGATGGTGTTTTTGGTTACCGATGTGCAGGTAAACAGGTAACGAGAAAAAAATGCGGAGGGGGAGGGATTCGAACCCTCGGTACCGTTTTCACAGCACACACGCTTTCCAGGCGAGCCCATTCGACCACTCTGGCACCCCTCCATGAACAGCCTGAAAATATAGCGGTTTGACTGGCTATATTCAATGCATTGTGTGTGATTCTTTTTAAGCACTGAACTTTTACAGTTTTTTGTTCCCTCTTCTCTTTTTCAATACGTACATTATTCATCGAACTAAACTGAATGAACTATTCTATGAAGTCGATACTCACAATTTTTATATCACTCTTTTATGTATTTAATTTGCAAGCTCAAATGCCCGATTCACCCGATCGTGCTGAAGGAGACGGGCCGTATGAACGCCTGATAATTCGCGGAGCTACCATGATTGATGGTACCGGCTCACCGGCTGCCGGTCCTGTGGACATTGTGATTGAAGGCAACAAGATTGTTCAGATTCAGAATGTTGGTTATCCGGGTGTGCCAATTAACGAAAACAGACGCCCGCAGGCAGGTGAAAACGGCTTTGAACTTGATGCAAGCGGAATGTACGTTCTGCCCGGTTTTTTTGACATGCATGCACATATTGGAGGTAACGCACAGGGGACGGTACCTGAGTATGTGTTTAAACTATGGTTAGCCCATGGTATCACATCCATCAGAGAACCAGGTTCGTTTAACAGCCTTGATTGGACAATACGGCACAGAGAGCGAAGTGACCGCAATGAAATAACAGCACCGCGAATCTTCCCCTACGTAGGGTTTGGCCAGGGGCATGATGGGCCGATTACCACACCCGAACAGGCACGAAGCTGGGTACAATCTATCCATGAACGAGGTGCGGATGGTATCAAATATTTTGGTACACGACCCGAAATATGGGAAGCATCACTCGATGAAGCTAACCGACTTGGGCTCGGTTCAATGGCACATCATGCTCAACCAAGAGTGGTCTACGCAAATGTATCACATACATCTGAATTGGGTCTGCGCGGTATGACGCACTGGTACGGCTTGCCCGAGGCACTTTTTACGGATCGTGTAATTCAAAACTATCCGCTCGATTACAACTATAGCGACGAACAGCACCGTTTCGAGGAGGCAGGGAAACTCTGGAGGCAGGCAGCTGAACCGGGCAGTGAAAAATGGAATGAAGTAATGAATCGTCTGCTGGAGCTTGATTTTGAGATCAACCCAACATTTACCATTTATGAAGCCAGCCGCGATCTGATGCGTGAACGCAGAGCCGAGTGGCACGAGCGCTATACATTGCCGTCACTCTGGCAGTTTTTTGAGCCGGATCGCCGGGCGCATGGATCGTACTGGTTTGATTGGGGCACTGAACAGGAGATAGCCTGGAAAGAGAACTACCGGATCTGGATGCAGTTTGTGAACGAGTATAAAAATCGTGGCGGGCGTGTTACACTCGGGTCTGATGCCGGCTATATCTATAAACTTTACGGATTCGCTTACATCCGCGAAATGGAATTGATGCGCGAAGCCGGGTTTCATCCGCTTGAAATTTTTCAGTCGGCATCGCTAAAAGCGGCAGAAGTACTTGGGGTTGATGATCAGCTTGGCACCATTGAAGTAGGGAAACTGGCTGACCTGGTAATTGTGAGCGAAAATCCACAGGCAAATCTTCAGGTTTTGTACGGAACAGGTGCAATCCGAGTGAATGAAAACAACGAAGCTGTTCGTGTGGGCGGAGTGAAATACACGATCAAAGACGGAATTGTATTTGATGCAAAGCAGCTCTTAATGGATGTTGAAGAGATGGTACAGCAATCGAAAGAAGAGCTTGATTTCCGGATTACGCAACCGGGTCTGGATTATTGATTCTTTACTCAGGTTAAAAAAAAATGGCTGGTTAATCTGTAAAACTACCTGCCATTTTTTTAATTTAATCAGGTAAAAAATTAGTCTTTACTTATGATGCTGTGTAATCTCTTCATCGGAAAGTTGCAGAAATCTGGCAGCGTTGTTGTAGAGGATGTCAATTTTATGTTCAAGAGTAAGAAAATCGGCTGATTCATTCGCTTCAATTGTGCTTCCAGTTCATTTAGTATGAACAGAACGGCTCGAAATTTCTGCGACGTGGTAATCAATTTTGAAATCTTGCAAAAATATATTTGCACATTTCCAGGAAATGCATATTATTTCTTGTTTTACAACGCATTTCACACCTATGCATATCAATCTGATAGTGCCCACGCAATCAGTTCTTTCATAAATTGCTTGTTATCCTTGCCCTTCCAAACGATGGTATTACCGTCAGGCATTTCAAAACTAACCCCGCCGATAAACAGACCAACCATCGTTTCGCCAAAAGCAGCTACTTTACCGCCATTTTCAAGCTGAACGTACGCTCCATGCACATGTCCGCCCGGTGCATCTTTTACGCTGAGAGGGATTCCTCCGAAAATCTCTCTGGCTCCACTATAGGGAAGTTCATAGCGTCCAACAATAAATTCTCCGATAAAACTGACCGCTCCTGCATTTCGAATTCCCGGCAGATCATCGCCAAACTCCATACCAAAAGGCCTCACTATTTCATTGGCACCAAAAGCGTCCATATCTATACGCCGGTCTTCATCTGTAAAAATGATCAGGCTGCCTCCGTTTTCAACAAAGCTTACAATGGCGTTGATTTCACCGGCTGAACGAGTCTTTTTGATTGTTGTTCCGTCCAAAGTAGAGAGTAAGATCAGCACATCTGCTTCCTGTAGCATGTTACTGTCTATCGTTCGGTCTTCATTCAGAATAAACTTCGCCCCAAGTTGGTCTTCTACTACATCCCGGTAATCGGTAAAGATATCGGGGCTGACATTCAGGTATGCTGATTTATCTTCATGGGATATATCAAGCAGTACAACTTTATCTTGTGCATTGGCATCAACAAATAAAAATCCGGCAAAGCTGATTAGTAATACAATAATTTTTTTCATGACTTTATTCTTTGGGTTTATAAATTTTCTGATTAGTGCTAGTTGCCTAAACAATTTCTTTTAGCTCACGGGCTGTTACCGCTTTTCCCAGCGCCCCAAACTCGTGCAGATCTCCAAACACTTCGATCCGTATGGATTGATCAATACCACCAACACGAAAGGGATCAAATCCACTGTCTCGAATCAGCTCTTCAATCTTTTCATTAATACCGGTATCATCGGTTGCATAAATCAGAACAGCTTTTTTAGATGTTCGATGAGCTTCTGATTTCAGTGATCCGGCTCCAAGTGTTCCAAATGCTTTTGCGAGTGTTGCACCTTTTGGCAGGATCCCGGCAAGAATTTCACCAGAGGATTCATGTTCTCCGATAATTTTTTTAAAACCGCCATCACCATCTGGAGCGATTGGGTTGGAAGGATCAATAATGATTTTTCCCTGAAATTCAGAGGAGTAAGTATTCAGAAGTTCTTTAATGGTATCGAACCAGACGGCCA
>SLGA01000093.1 GCA_007123985.1 Balneolaceae bacterium
AGAGAATTTAAATTCAAAAGAGATAAACGCCGCTTTCGATCTTAACCACCATACACGGCGGGTGGATGAAATATTTGAGAGAGTGGGATTGTAGCAGGTATGTAAATACTTACCATAATTGACATTTTCACAACTGTTTATATTTTACTTATAAATTAAAATGTATTAAGAGGCCCATATAACTTAATACGTTAACTAAAGTAGAGTGAAAATGCCCGATAAACGAATGGCGATTGGACCGTCTTTTTTTCGAAGAATAATGTGCAGGATCCGTAATCTGCTCAAGATGATAAACGGCAAGGGGCCATTATTGAGTTGCTGGTTTATGAATAACAAACGAATAGCTGATCATATTAAATGGCAGTTTGAGTATTCTAATTCAGTATATGAGGTGGAAGAAAATGAGAAGAAAAAATGGTCAGATTGGTCTTCGGAGCAAAAGTTAAAGCTGCAGCATGAATTTGACAGGGCTTGGGATTGGCTGAATAACCAAAACGGAAGTTTTGATCCGGTTAATGAAGGGCTTAGTTACCCACCCCAAAACGTATATGATACCAGCAATGAAAATGGTGCACCTTTCACAGCCGTAACTAACGAATACGCTTGGGAATTATATGTAAGATGGATTGCTTTTCAACTCGCAGTAGAAATAGGTAATTATGTGCCCTGGACTGTACTGGAACTACCAGATACCGAACTCGAACTACTCCTGGATAGTTCTGCTTTGATGAGGAAATTTTCACTTGGATACATGGTAGCTACCGGTAGTCCGACACACTCAAATCATGATTCGATTGAGAAAAACTTTGGTACCTCCCTGATTGCACCACCATGGTATACCTTTGCATTTCTCAAAAACAATAATATAATCGGTCAGAGTATATCAGATACAATCAACAACCTGATTGACTGGTCCTCTGAAAATTTAATCCATTATTTTGGAGCTTTTAATTATCAAAATACCGAAAATCATTGGCAATATAGAGGGAACCCGCCAATTACCAGAATCATTGAAGGCACAACATTTTCAGGGAATAATCAATTCAGGCACTGGACAGCAGGCTGTCATGGTACAGCAGGCTTTTTCAGGAATGTACTCAGAGCTGTAAATTTACCGGTTTATATACCACTGATCTGTAATCATGCACAGATCTACTTTCCAACTGAGGGTACATACATAGATCATGGTGATAATCCATATAACAACAATTTTAAGAATTCCGACCTTCCTGCCGAATACCTGCTAATTGATGAAGATACACACGAACAGTGGTTTGGAGTTGGAGAAAATAACAGGCAAGTTGGGTGCGAGTACATTGGAGGTCAGGTTAAATCGATTTAAAGCCCTAATCAGTTTTGTGGAAAAAATAAATAAATCGTGGTGACATTAAGGTGTCACTCGTGCTCGTTAGATTACTCCTGAACATTAAAATAAAGGAGTTAATCATGATGAATACAGCAAAAAAGTACAAAGTCAAAAAGCAGTCGGTATCGCCACTTCTCAGCATTTTTAAAAAAGCGAAAGAAGATCACAATAAAACCGAAGAGATGTTTGATCTTCTTGGCTGGGCCAGTTTGCCGGCTGAATTAAAATTTGCTGTCCAGGAGGATGTAAAAGCCTACTACGATGAACTGCATGGAAGATACTCCACCAATTGTGCATATGTTCAACGCCGCAGAGAAAGTGTGGATTTTTGGGTAAAAAGCTATCTCGACGGAATCTGTTCGCTCGATACAGCTGTGCACTCTGTTCAGATTAAGCCTTTGTAGATTTTGCCAATAAAGAGGAAATAAGTTGTGAGGGTTTTTTTATCTTTACAAAAATGTAAACCAAGCGATTTATTTAATGAAGAAGCCCTCTCCTTTCTCAAGCATTACCCGCCAGGGATTAACCTACGATGATGTTTTACTTGTACCTGCCTTTTCGCAGGTTTTACCACGGGATGTAGTAACAAAAGTTCAACTTACACCAAGTTTAACTCTCAATGTGCCAATCATCAGCGCGGCAATGGATACGGTTTCGGAGTACAGAATGGCCATTGCGCTTGCACGCGAGGGTGGTATTGCCATGCTCCACAAGAATATGAGTATCGAAGATCAGGCGGAGCATGTACGCCTTGTAAAGAGAAGCGAAAGTGGTATGATTGTGGATCCCGTTACCCTGCCGCCCGATGCAACAGTAAAAGATGCACGCGCTCTGATGAGAAAACATAAGATTGGCGGAATTCCTATTGTGGAGGATGGAAACAGGCTGATCGGAATTGTTACAAACAGGGATCTCAGGTTTGAACATTATGTAGACAAGAAGCTTGGCAACATCATGACAAGTGAAAATCTAATCACTGCAAAAGAAAATACCAGCCTTGAAGAAGCGGAAGAGATTCTGCAGCAATATAAAGTAGAAAAGCTTCCCATTGTCAATAAAAACAAAATTCTGGTTGGCCTGATTACGTTTAAAGACATTGAGAAAAAAATGAACTTTCCAAACGCCTGTAAAGATGATATGGGCCGCCTGCGTGTGGGTGCTGCAGTAGGAGTAACACCGGACACGATGGAACGTGTAGATGCACTGGTAGAGTCAGGCGTGGATCTTATTACTGTGGATACGGCCCATGGCCATTCCGAGGGGGTTCTGAAGATGGTAAGTTCAATCAAAGAATCTCATAAAGACCTGAATGTTGTTGGCGGAAACATTGCGACGAAAAGTGCTGCTGAAGCTTTGGTTAAGGCCGGCGCTGATGTGGTAAAAGTGGGAGTTGGGCCCGGTTCAATCTGCACAACTCGTGTAGTAACCGGTGTGGGTGTACCACAGCTCTCCGCAATTATGGAAATTGCCGAATTTACAAAATCGAAAAACATAGGTCTTATTGCTGATGGAGGGATTAAGCAAACAGGTGATATTCCGAAAGCGATTGCAGGCGGAGCCGATGCTGTAATGATGGGCTCCATGTTTGCCGGTGTTGATGAAAGCCCAGGAGAAACAATTATTTATGAATCCAGAAAGTACAAATCGTACAGGGGAATGGGCAGTCTGGGCGCTATGGCAAAGGGATCCAAAGACCGATATTTTCAGGATGTTGAAGACGACCTTAAACTGGTGCCCGAAGGCATTGAAGGCCGTGTGCCGTACAAAGGCTACCTCAGTGAGGTGGTTCATCAAATGACGGGAGGACTGCGGGCTGCTATGGGATATGTAGGTGCCGCAACCATTGATGACCTGAAAAATGCAGAGTTTGTACAGATTTCAGCTGCAAGTTACAAAGAAAGTCATCCGCACTCTGTTCAAATCACAAAAGAAGCCCCAAACTATTCCGTATCCTGATACTTTCGATAGTAATCAGAATATTCATATTCAGTTATGTGGCAATTTTTAAAAAAAATCTTATCCGAAAAAGAAGGTGATGTAACAGTTGTAGTTCTTGATGAGAACGATCCGGATGCGGCTAAAACATTCAAGCTGAAAGCATTTGATGTGATATTGTTACTGGTATCCATAACCACTGCTGCAATCATTTTTACGATTGCCATCTTCTATATTACTCCATTAAGTTCTATTTATCAGCAGCGATTGGATGACAGATTTCGGGATCAGGTGATTGAAATCAGCGAAAGAGTAAACGCCTTGCAGGATTCTCTTTATGCGCGAGAAGTGCAGCTGAATGATCTGAAAAGCTTTGTAAGAACAGTACCCGATACACTTTTTGATGTGGAGCAGAGACCAATGCTCAATTATATGTACGATGACAGGAGTTTTTTCTCTGATGGCGGATCTGCAAATACGTACGAAATGCTCACAAGGCACGAAATAATGTCATCATCCAGGCTGGAAAGAGAGTCTGAATTTCCGGCACCTTTTCCCGTGAGTGGGTCCATATCGCAGAGATTTTCGGTTGATATCGGGCATTACGGAATTGATATTGCTGCAGATACAAACTCGGAATTCAGATCTGTAGCTGATGGAGTCGTGGTTTCTGCAATTTGGACCATAAATTATGGATATGTTCTCTATATTCAGCATTCAGATGGCGTAATGAGTGTCTATAAACACGGTGCACGTCTGTTTAAAAATCAGGGTGATTTTGTTTTACAAGGTGACATACTCGGCCTTGTAGGCGATCGCGGAGTTTTAAGCTCAGGTTCGCATCTCCACCTTGAACTGTGGAAAAACGGCACACCCCAAAATCCGTTAATGTTATTACAGCAATAAAAGCCGAATGTTTAAAAACAAATCTAAAAACGTGAATAAAACTGCTCAAAAAACTCCCTCTTTAAATATGATAAGTGAAGGTACACACATTAGTGGTACCATTAATTCAAAAAGCGATTTACGAATAGCCGGAAAGGTTGAAGGTGATTGCGTCTGTAAAGGTAAAATAATTGTTACCTCAACAGCTATTCTCAGTGGTAATTTAATCGCAACCGATGCCGATGTTTCCGGTCTTGTTGAGGGCACCATTAAAGTGGCAAACAGACTAACGTTAAGGCAAAGTGCAAAAGTTGGAGGTGACCTGTTCACGAAAGTTTTTGTAGTTGAGGAAGGTGCTCATTTAAACGGCAGTTGTAAGATGGGTGATAACAGCTCAGAGCTTGAGGGCATTGTCGATGCCGAATATGCAAAATCAACTAAAATTAAAGAACCTGCACTGCAGGAATCCTGAAATTGTTTAGTGATCCCAAGCATAAAAAGTATGCACAATACCTGGGGCTCGGTGCCGAAATTGCAGTTGCACTAAGCGCTCCTATTTTTTTTGGTTACTGGCTTGATCTTCGCTGGGAAACATCACCATGGATGCTCTTGATGGGAATTTTTTTAGGAATCGGACTATTGATAGGAATATTCTCCAGGGTTATTAAAGACGTAAATAAATAATAGAAGAATCGTAAACAAAAGAGAGTGATTTACAGCAATACTGAATCGATCCGAAAAGTGTTGGTCGGGATATTTATTTATGCAATTCTGAGTACACTTGTAGTCTTTTCATTACCGGAAATATCTGTAGGTTCTTGGTACGCAGGGCATCTGCTTGGCCTGGTAACTGTACTTCTGCATGTAATAAGCTCAATGATATTCGGAAAGAAAGAAGGAGAGGTTTTTTTAAAGGCCTATTTCTGGAGCCTTTTTTTAAGTTTTATTGCTGTGTGTTTTATTTATGCTTTGAT
>SLGA01000092.1 GCA_007123985.1 Balneolaceae bacterium
CTCTTCAATTAGATGATCCGTAGCTCTCCATGAGAGTGCCAGAATGGTCCATGTAGGGTTCTTATCTGCTTGGGATACAAATGAACCGGCATCCACTACATATAGATTCTCACACTCGTGAGCCTGAGAATATTTATTCAATACTGAAGTTCCCGGGTCATCTCCCATTCGAGTTGTACCTACTTCGTGAATAATTCTTCCGGGTGCATGCAGTCCATAATCTGATTCAGGTCCGGGTTTATTACCAAGAAGTATTCCACCAAGATTGGTTAGAATTTCTTCAAATGTATCATGCATGTGCCTTGCCTGCCGACGTTCATGATCGCTCCAACTATAGTTGAACTTAAGAACAGGAATTCCAAATTTGTCAACCGTACTGGAATCAATTTCGCAATAGTTATCGTAACGGGCAATGCATTCGCCACGGCCGGAAATCCCAACAGTTGATCCGTACAGTTTTCTGATATCTTTCTTCAGCCCTTTACCGTATCCACCATTTTGAGAAGGCCGCCCCATTTCATCTGTAATATATTGCCTCATCGAATCCATACCGGTTCCGGTACCATAACCGGGCATTCTCATGCCACCCCAGTATTCCAGATGATATCCGCGTGGAAAATCAAGATTTTTATTATCTAGCCACCATGGCGTGTAAACGTGCATACCACCAACTCCATCTTCATTATATCGTTGCCGGTCTATCATTTCCGGAACAATAGCCATCCGATCTGCACCGGTTGAATCGTGAAGATAGCGGCCTACAATTCCACTCCCGTTAGCAAGTCCATTGGGATGTTGAGGTGATTTTGAGTTCAGCAGAATTCGCGCCGACTCACATGCAGAAGCGCCTAACATAACGGACCTTGCAGGGATGTGATACTCCTTCATGTCCCGTTTATCAATATAGGAAACACCATTGGCACGACCGTTTGGGTCGGTTGTTACCTCCCGGACCATTGCAAGAGTGTAAAGATCTACCGTTCCCCTTTCCATTGCGGGTTGAACCAGACAGCTTCCGGCTGAGAAATCACCATATACATTACAACCCCGATTACACTGATTACAGTAAAAACAGGCACCTCGACGGTTATTTACAGGGCGTGTAAGAATAGAGAGTCTTGAAGGAATGACCGGGATTCCGGATCTCTCAGCCCCCTTTTTAACATACATTTCATGCAGCCGGGGTTTTGGAGGTGGCAGAAAAAATCCATCAGGATCATCTTCAAGCCCTTCATTGGTACCAAAAACACCAATCAATTTATCTACCTTGTCGTAATAGGGTTTTACATCTTCATACCCGATAGGCCAATTGTCGCCAAGTCCATCAATATCTTTTCGCTTAAAATCTTTCGGACCAAAACGAAGTGAAATTCGCCCCCAGTGGTTGGTTCGTCCCCCGAGCATGCGCGCCCTGAACCAATCGAACTCAGTTCCAGACTCTTTCAGGTACCGTTCACCTTCAATTTCCCAGCCACCCCAAAGAGCATCAAAATCGCCAAATGGACGAACTGTTCCAGCGCCCCGGCGGGGTGATTCCCACGGCATACGAAGTTGAGTTCGGTATTCTTCTTTGGCAGGATCGTAATCACCTCCTGCTTCCATTACTGCGACTGATAATCCGGCGTCAGCGGCAATCTTGGCAGCCATTCCTCCGCCTGCCCCGGAACCGACTATAACAACATCGTACTTTTCCCGGGATTTTATAAATTCAATACTCATTGGGTAATTAGTTAAGGAGATTTACTTTAAAGAAAACCAAAATAAAACAGTAACAAATGAGGTTAGAATTCATAAAAAATCAATCTAAAACCCTGACTTCAATATTTTTAAAATAAATACGACTGTTTGGATCATGTGCCTGTAAAGCTATGGTACCACTGCTAAGTTTTATTGTGCCTTCACGATCTTCTGGCTCGGTAAATTCCATCACGGTTTCACCATCTACTTTAAATGTAATATCACGTCCATCTACTTTAATATAGTAGTGGAACCATTCATGATCTTCGTGAGGAGCAACATCCATCACATCTTTCACCGCGTAAAGGCTGCCAGTTTTACGTGGATCTCTGTGAGTTGCATTTACCTGTGCTTCGTAACCATACTGAGGCCATCCTTCTTCCTGGTATTGTGTATGAAAAAATACACCTGAATTTGCTTCAGGGTAGGTATAAACATCAGCACGAAATTCGAAATTTACAAAGTTGGCATTTGCTACAGGTCCTTCATAAAAGAGGTGCCCGCGGGGGCCATCAACAACTATTTTCCCATCAACTACCTCAAAAGAATCCGGGTTTTCACTGGCTCTCCAATTATTTAGTGTTTCACCATCCCAAATTGAGATCCATTCATTACTCTGATCATCTGCTGATTCAGTTTCAGATTTTATAAATCCAAAAGCAAAGATCATGGATATTGATAAAAATATTGTGATGTAGATATTAAATCGATTCATATTATTGTTTATTTATGATTTAAGTATTATTAATTTTTCCTTAAGTAATCACTGTAACTCACGGATTTTGATATTCCGGAACCACACTTCATCACCGTGATCCTGAGCGGTAATATAACCGGGCTCAAGCTGACCAAATATTTCAACTGGAAATTTACTTTCATCAACCATTTCTGTGTTTACAAAATATTGGCAATGATTTGACATATCCTTAGTACTCCATTTTCGAGTATCAATTCAACAATATTCCATTCAATGACAACGCGTACTTTGAACAACTTGTAATAATAACACTGACAACTAACGTTGCCAATGTTATTTATACATTTTTAAATACAGATTATCAATTTGTTTAATTCAAATACAGACTCTTTCATGCCGGCATATCCGGAAGATCCCACCCATCTCTATAGCGGGTTCTGATTAAGCTATTTGCAAATTCTAATGCATTTATTGGGTCGGTTCTTTCCTGCCTGAATGATGGGTGCCCATCTTCAATACTGAATCCATCTTCAATAACAATCCTTATGTATTCATTCGGATTAATATTTGTGAACTGCATATTCTCTCCGTCCCATTGAAGTTCTTTGTTTAAATTTTGAAGTCGAACAGCAAGTACACCCATTACTACCATCTCATTGAATGGACCAGCTTCAGTAAATGCCGATTTAGCTTCAACTCTGTTTTCAGGAGATTCCTTACAAGCTCTGGCCCAATCATTTATGTGATCGGTCTCAACTCTTCTTTCAGTTTTCGCAACATTGGGCACTCTACCTGAAAGTAACCAAGGGTCAGCTCCATAACATCCACAAATAAGTGTATCTTCCGAACCGTGAAACAACACACCACCGCCTCTGTGGTTCATATCTCTTCCATCAGGCCAGCCTTCAGGTTTTAATGGCTGCATTCCTCCATCATACCAGTGGACTTCCAGTTCGGGTAGTGTTCCGAAACTACTTTCCCTTTCAGGATATGTAAGCCTTACTTTTTCGGCTGTTGGTGCAGAATCTCTCAATAAGAGTGTTGAACTTCCCTGTACTTTTGTCGGATAACCCAATTCAAGTGCTTTAAAAGCAGGGTGTAGAATATGACAGGCCATATCCCCCAGTGCTCCCGTTCCAAAATCCCACCATCCCCTGAAATTCCATGGTGTGTAAATTTCATTGTATGGGCGCATTTGTGCCGGCCCAATAAACAAGTCCCAATTCAAAGTGTCGGGTATAGGCTGCTCTTCGCTTGGGGTATTTAATCCCTGTGGCCATATTGGCCGATTTGTGAAGGCTTCAATTTTTTTTATCTCACCAATCTCACCATTTGCGATCCACTCCGTCATCAGATTAACGCCCTCTCCTGATGCACCCTGATTGCCCATTTGAGTTGCTACTTTGTACTTCTCTGCTAGTTTAGTGAGTAACCTTGACTCATATACCGTGTGAGTTAATGGTTTTTCAACATAAACATGCTTGCCTTGCGTCATTGCATGTGCTGCAACAGCTGCATGGGTATGGTCTGATGTCGCAACAACTACAGCATCAATATCATCAATCATCTCATCATACATAATTCGCCAATCCCAATATTTTTTAGCATCCGGGTAATTGTCGAATGTTCTTTTAGCATATCTCCAGTCAACATCACATAGGGCTACAATATTTTCATCAGCCAAACTGCGTAAAATTCCCGCTCCTCGTCCCCCAACCCCTACACCCGCAATATTTAATCTATCACTTGGAGCTTTATGGCCTAAGCCACTAACAACTTTACTTGGTAAAATAGTAAAACCGGCTGCTGTAGCTGCTGTTTTTCCTAAAAATTCGCGTCGAGATATTCCACTTTTTTTTACGTTACTATCTGAAATTCGCATAGTTCGGAGATTAATTATTTGATTTTAGTTAATTAAAAATATGATCTTATTATTAGTAATAATTTGCCGGTTTATAAGTATTTCTGAGTTATTTGAAAATCATATTGGAATCACTTTTTATTAGAGTTCAAAGAACTGCATCGATATTATCAATAAGAGTGTTGATTTATTAGTAATACACATCAGTAATCAGAAAGTATTAGATAGAGTGAGCTTTTAATTCAAAAAAAGATGATTATGTACTTCCGCTCGACTTGAATATTTATCAAATATTCGAAATGGATTACTGAACTATCCGGAACCCTTTCAGATATCGAATTATTTGTTGCTTAACTGTTTCCTTTAAGTACTCTTCAAGTTCGATATTTTTGCTCTTTAGCTTATACTCTGCTTCTTTTTTTATCTGATTACAATCATCTGTAGCAAATACATAATGGCCTGAAATTATCGAACGATCATAGTCTGAAGCATCGGTATTTTCATGCATCCATTTTCCCCATTTACCTGACTTATAAGAAAGCTCTAAAAATTGATCTGCCAGCTCTGTCATAGAGTGATAATTTAGAAGAGTTAATAAAGCTTTAGTTTCGGCAACACCAAATTCCGGTGCCACATTAGCCGCGTGTATCCCCATTGAAGCGTGCATATCTAATGCCTGATGAGATAAATAATCCATATTGTGAACTTTCATCATTACATTGGCCTGGTTACATATAGAGACGGTATCAGCTACATTTTTTTTGAGATCACTTTCAACATTTTCATTGGTAATTAGTTTTTCAAAGCGA